>JBICHM010000332.1:0-5258 GCA_043101835.1 Phycisphaerales bacterium
AGCACGGCGAGGCAGGTGTCGAACCGATACGCATCGAGCAGCGCACGGAGCTTGCGCTCGGTGCTGGCGAGGCCGACATAGGACTTGAAGCGGCGGATCGGCGGCATCGGTGCTCGTGGGCAGTCGGGTGCGAGATCGCGCGGGTGAAGGTACACGACGACGGGTCGCCCGCGCCGGTGCGCCCGGCGGAATCCCATGCGGATTGCCGGGAGCGGCAGGAGCCGGAGGTATCCCCCTCCGGAGTAGCACATCGAGAGCCCGGGGAACCGCTCGACGCTCATGGGGAGCTCGGCGAGCTCGCCGCCGCCGGGGCCGCGGACCATGTGCGGGTCGTCGGGGCAGACCGCGCCCCCGTGCGCCCGCTTCCCCGGGAATCGGCTTGCGTCATACCGGAAGCCGAGTTCCGCAAGGACATCGAATGCCCACTCGGCCTCCGATGTGATCGAGAATGTTGGGGCGCGATAGCCGGCGATGGGGCCATCCCACGCCTTGCCGATGGCCTCGAGGGACCGCGCGACATCGTCGCGAAAGACCTCGGGCGTCTGCGAATAGACCGGCTGATGCCAGTACCCGTGCGAGGCGATCTCGTGGCCGCGCTCGGCGATCCGTCGGACGAGATCGGGGTGACGATCCGCGACCCAGCCGAGGATGAAAAACGTCGCGCGGACGTCCCTCTCCTCTAGGATCGAGAGGATCTGGTCGGTGCGCTCGACGACCAGGCCGGGCATGGAGTCCCAGGCGCGAGCGTCATCCAGCGACGCGATGCCCACGAGGTGAAACCAGTCCTCGATGTCGAATGAGAGGGCGTTGACCACAACGGACGACATCGGCTGCTCCCACCCGAGACTGTATCGGTTCCCGGACCGCGAGGATCGTTGACAGCGGACCCCCGCGCGGGATAAGGTCGCTCTTCCGGTCGCCCGTCCGGTTCATTGACACCGCTCTGTGTTGCACGCGGCTCTGGTCGGTACGCCGGAGCGGGGTCCGGTGTTCGAGCCACGCTGCGACTGCTGTGGGAGGCATGAGACCGATGTCAGCGACTCTCGACCGCGTGCTGGTGCAGATCCGCGCGGTCTACGAGAACAAGGGCGTGACGCCACCCGCGCTTTCTCCCGCGAGCGTGCTCGGGCAGGAGATCGGGCTTGAGAGCCTCGACCTCGCCGAGATCGTCGTCCGCCTCGAGAACGAGTTCGGGTTTGACCCGTTCGCAGAGGGCGTGCCCGAAGGCGTCCGGACCATCGGCGACCTCACCAGCCTGTACGCGAACGATGGCTCAGCCGGGAACTGAGCCAGGCGACGGCGCTTCGCGCGCGATTTTCCCGGTCCTTCGGCGTCATGCGCAGGCCCGGCCGGACGCTGTCTGCATCACACGCGGCAAGCACACCGCCACATACGCCGAAGCGTACGAGACCGCCTCGCGCCTCGCCGACGCGTGGCGATCACTGCCACGCGCTCGCACCTGCATCCTGACGGCGCCGGGGCCCGCCTTCATCGGTGCGCTCGGGGCATGCGACGCGCTCGGTCTCGAGGCGTTCCTCGGCGATCCGGGCTGGCCTGACGAGGAGCGGGATCGGATCGCCGATGCGTACCGCATCCGCTCGTCGAGGGTGACGACGCCGTCCGGCATACGCGGCCGGCGCCCGAGGTGGGCGCGACCGACGGCCCGTCGGTCACACTCTTCACCTCCGGCACAACCGGCGTGCCGAAGGCGGTGCAGCACACATGGGCGTCGCTGTCGCGAACGGTGCGCATTCGCCCCGGCCTCGAGGAAACACGCTGGTTCACCGGCTACCCGCTGCACCTCTTTGCAGGGACGCAGGTTCTCTGCCAGGCATTGTGGTCGGGCGCATCGCTGCACCTGAGCCCGACGCAGGAGACCGCGGAAATCGCGAGCACGATCGTCGAGCAGCGGGTCGAGTACGCAACGGGCACGCCCAGTTTCTGGCGCAGGCTCATTATGACGGAGGGCGCACGCCTTCGCGATGCTTCGGTGCAGCAGGTGACCCTCGGCGGCGAGACGGTGGACCAGGCGGTGCTCGATGCGCTCGCGCGGGTCTTCCCCCAGGCCCGTCTGCTGCACATCTACGCGACGAGCGAACTCGGACGGGTGCTCTCTGTCGGCGATGGTCTCGCAGGGTTCCCCGAGTCATATCTCGACGCGAATCCCGAGCCTGGCGTGGAGTTGCGGCTGGTCGATGGCCAACTCGAGGTTCGTTCGACAAACCGAATGCGGCGGTACGACCCGCTCTCCCCGACGCAGGCCTCCGCCGATGACTGGTTCCCGACCGGCGACCTCGTCGAAATCCGCGACGGGCGTGTGCACTTCGTCGGGCGCACGACCGACATCATCAATGTCGGCGGCGTCAAGGTCTCGCCCCTGGACGTGGAGGCGGTGCTTCGCGCAGTGCCCGAGGTTGCGGATTGCCGCGTCTATGGCGTCAGCAGTTCGATCGCCGGACGGCTTGTGGCGTGCGACCTGGTCCCCGCGCCGGGCGTTACGGGCGACGATGCCAAGAAGGCGGCGGGCGCGGCGTGCGTTGCGCGGCTCTCCTCGGCGCAGCGCCCGCGCAAGTTCCATATTGTGCCGGCCATCGAGACGACCGCCGCCGGGAAAGTACGCAGGAGCGAGACGAAATGACCAGTCCCCAGTCCCTCGAACGCCCCACTGTGCTGATCTCCGGCGGCAGCCGCGGGCTCGGCGCGTCGATCGTGCGCTCGCTGCTCGCCGATGGACACTCGGTGTCCACCTTCTCGCGGAAGCGCACCGACCTGTGCGACGAGCTCGAGAAGAGCCACCCCGATCGGTTCCTCTTCGTCGAAGGCGACATGGCCGACAAGGCGTCGCTGCGCACGGTCGTCAAGGGCACAACGGAGCGATTTGGACGCATCGATGCGCTCGTCAACAATGCTGGCGTCGCCGATGACGGGGTCCTGGCGATGTTCCCCGAGAGCCGCATCGATCGTCTTATGGCGATTAATCTCACGGGCTCGCTTGCATTGACGCGACTGTTCGTGCGCCACTTCATCGGCGGGACACCGGAGGAGCAGGCGCGGGGCGCTGCGATCGTGAATATCAGCTCGATCGTCGGCATCCGTGGATATCGGGGGCTCTCGGCCTACGCCGCCACCAAGAGCGGGATGCTCGGCATGACCTATGCCCTGGCGCGCGAGCTCGGAGACCGGGGCATCCGCGTCAACGCGATCTGCCCCGGCTACCTCGAGACAGAAATGACGCACGGCCTCGATGACATGCAGCGTCGGCAGATCATCAACCGCACGCCGCTCGGGCGCCTCGGGCAGCCCGACGATGTCTCCGGCGTCGTCCGATTCCTGCTGTCGCGCGATTCGTCCTTCATGACGGGGCAGTCGATCGTCGTCGATGGCGGGATCACCTGCTGAACGCGATGGACGCCGCCGCCGAAGCCGCGCTGCTCGACTCGCCCGACGCCCCGGTCATCAAGGGCGTCCGCTACGGGCTGGTCGATGCGCGCAGCCCGGCGGTGCAGGAGCAGCTCGCGGACCTCTATCGCGCGGTCTTTCCGCACGCCGACATCGCTGATAGCGCATATGTCCGGTGGCAGTACGCGGACCTTCCCACTCGCGCGCTCGTCGCGGCCGGACGCGAGGAGAAGACCGGCGACCTCGTCGCCAGCAGCGCGATGATCATGCTCGACATGCGCATCGCTGGACGGGAACAGCCCCTCTGGCTGATGCTGAACTCGTCGAGTCGCCCGGGCGGACCCCTGCGCGTCTGGAAGGAGGACGGCGCCATGTGCACGCCCTTCCTGAAATGCACACGCGTAGTTGCGCAGGGCGCGGTCGCTCGAGGCGGGCCGCCGGTGGTCGCGATGCCCAACGACGCCGCGGAGCCGGCGTATCGCGACCACCTGAAGTACACGCACATCGGCGCATTGCGCCTGCACCTGGCTCCGCGCGACCCTGCTGCGATGCTGCGCGCCGTCAGGGGAGACCGCTGGTGGCTCCGCGCGGGCGCCCCGTTCGCCCGCTTCGCCGCGCGCACGGCCTTTCGGGCGAAGCGCGCCGGGGCAGGGCTTGAGGTGCGGCCGATCGAGGCGTTCGACGAACGATTTGATGCCTTTGACGAGCATCATGCCGGCGAGCATGCGGTCGTGCATCGGCGCACCAGCGCGTGGCTTTCGTGGCGATATCTGTCGAATCCGCTGCGACGCTACGCGCTGTATGCCGGCGTACGAGGCGGCGAGCTGCGTGGCGCGGTTGTGCTTCGCGATGATCAGAAAGGTGAGTCCGGCGGCGAGCGGATCGAAACCACAGTGGTCGCCGACCTGATCGGCGAGACTTCGGCGCAGGGCGTCAACGATCTCGCCCGTACGCTCGGCGGTGCGCTTCGCGCGCATGTGCGGGGCAGCCGTTCGACGGCGGTGCTCGCTGCGCTTCCGCCGGGATGCCCGTGGGAGCCGGTGCTCCGCCGGAACGGCCTGATTCCCGGCGATCGCCTGGTGAAACGCCGCATGCCGTTCTATGCCCATCCAGCGACGGTGGGCGAGCTGCCGCGCTTCGACAGCGCACCATGGACATTCACTCTTGGCGACCTGGACGTCATCTAGTCAGGTTGAAGGCGCCCCACCGGCCTGCTCCAGCACTTCGATGAGCCTGTCCTCGCACGAGCGCCGAGCGTACCTGGTCTCGAGCAGGCGGCGCCCCGCATCGCCGAGGCGCCGGCGCAGGGCAGGATCGTCGAGAAGACTGCGAACCGCCCGCACGTAGCCGTCCACATCGCCGGGCGCGACGACGAGACCGCACGGCCCCTCTTCCGCGATCCGGCCCACTGTCGACTCGCGAGGACCCACGAAAATGAACGGGCGCCCGACACCCATCACGCCGTAGACCTTGCTCGGAATGAACGCGCCGGTGAGCCCCTCGGCCTGTGAAATGAGGTGGATATCACCCGCCGCGAGGGATTGGTTGAGCCGTTCGAACGGCTGATACCCCATCGCGCGCAGATGCGGCGGGCTGTGCTCCTTGACGAAGCGGTCGATGTCCTGCCGTCGCACGCCGCCGCCGATGAGGATGAGTTCACACCCCGGATCGCCCGCGCCGCCCTCACAAAGGCGCGCATGCCCGTCGAGAAATGTCGCCAACGGGTGGCCGATCCCCATGTTGCCCGAGTACATCAGGACGGGGCGATCGGGCGCGACGCCCTGCTCCTGACGCCATTCGTTTGCGTCATGGGGGAGCGGAACGAGGGCATCCGGGTCGGCGCCGGTCTCGATGACGCT
>JBICHM010000333.1:0-10247 GCA_043101835.1 Phycisphaerales bacterium
GCGCGAAGTCCTTCCCGACCGTCGACAGCGCGCCCCCCCGCTGCGACCGCTCGCGAAAGTGCCACGCCAGCGCGTTGACCATCGTCCCCGAGTTATGGCTCCGCGCCGGGTGCACGATGATGCCCGGGCGTTTGTTGACGACGCACAGCCATTCGTCCTCGAAGAGGATCTCGAGCGGGATGTCCTCCGCCTGGATCTCCGTCGGCGCCGGCGGGGGCACGAGCACCTCCACCACGTCGCCGGCGCGCAGCGTTGTTGAGGGCTTCGGGCGGCGCGCGTTCACCGTCACCTGATCGCTGTCGATCAGGCGCTGCAGCTGCGTGCGGCTCATGAAGGGGATGCGGTCGGTTAGGTAGCGGTCGAGCCGCTTCTGCAGATCGCGCTGCAGGCGGAAGACGACGCGGCGCGGCGCATCGTCATCGGCCGCGTCCGGCGACTCGTCGGGCAGCAGGTCGTCGCCGGCGACCTCGCGCGACGGCGCCGCCTCGCCGGGGCGCGCGCGCAGCGCGTCGGGATCCACCAGCCCGCCGGGGCGGATGAGCGGTCGATTCTCGGGCGGCGTGTCGCGATCGGCGCCGTCGCGCCGACCTCGCCGGCTCACGGCAGGTCGGGCGGCGGAGTCGTCCCGCCCTCGCCGGCGCCCGACGCCTCACCCTGCGCGGGCGGCTCGGTGGCCGGGGCCGTCTCCACCGGCTGCTCGAGTTCCTCCGCCGGCGCCGGTGTCAGCTCCTCATCGGAGATCAGCGGCGACGGTGGCATGAGCAGGTTCATCCCCGGGCGCTCCTCGTCGTCCGCCTCCGGGTTCACGAGCGGTGACGGCGCAGGCCCGAACGTGCCAGGGTCGCGCGGCGTCACGGTTGCGATCTCTTCCTCGGGAAGCAGCGGCGGGGCGTCGCGCAGGTCGTCGAAGTTCTCAAGCCGATCGCGCGCGACCGTCGCCAGTCGGTGCAGGCCCGCATCGTCGGCGAAGCGCGCGACGTCTTCGAGCGCTGCGCGCGCCCCGTCCCACTCGCGGAGACTGATCGCCGTCGCCGCCATGCCCCAACGCGCCGCGATCCGCTGCACCGGCCGGCCGGAGTCGGAGCGCGTCGCGCGGTAGGCCTGTTCATAGAGGTCCGCGGCGCGACGGTAGAGATCGCTCCGGCCTTCCTCGTCAAGGGCGTCCTCGGGATTGAGCACCGACCCGCCCGGCGTCACGCCGCGCCGGGCCGCGGCGAGGAGGATGTCGGCGGCTTCGATCGTGGCCAGTTCCGCCACCGCGCCGCGCCCGTCATGGTCGCGCGCGACCGCGAGCAGCGCGTCCGGGCTGCCGCTGATCCGGGCCTGCTCGAGCTGGAAGAACGCCTCGTCGCGCGACTCGACCTGCTTGCCCTTCCACCAGTCGTTGGCCACGTAGATGACCAGGACGATCAGGACCAGCGTGAGGATGCGCGGGCCCCACTTGTTCAGCCAGTCGATGAAGTCCTGGTTCAGCCGGGACTCGGTCAGTCCGGCGCCCTCGGTGATCTTCTGTTGGCGTTGGTCCATTGGTGCTCTTCCGGGCGTCGGCGCCCCGGCAAAATGCCTGACTCGACACCCCGCGCGGGCGCGACGGGGAACCGAGCAGGGTACGCCGGAACCCCCCTTCCCGCAATCAGTTCGGGGCTTTGTCGGGCAGACTGACCGGCCCGTCGAGGCCCGGAAGCCGCCACGGGCCCGGCCAGGCCAGCGAGGCGTCCGGCACAAGACGCCGGCGGATCGCCGCCGCCAGTTCGGCGACGCCCGAACCGCCGGCTCCGGCCGCCGTCTGCAGCGTCGCGCCCGGCGCCGGCGCGAGGTCTGCGCGCACGCCGACGCGCAGCGTTGGACGCCCAGCCAGGCCCGGCGGCGTCGGACACGGGTGCGACGCGTCCTCACAGAGAACCAGCAGGTCGGCGCTGCGCGCCGCGTCGAGCGCCGCGGCTGCGGCCTCGCGCTCCACGCCGAACGCGTTCTCGCGAAGGCCGGGGGTGTCGATCCAGCGCACCGCGACGCCGTCGAGCACGAGCAGCGCCCCGACATGGTCGCGCGTCGCGCCCGGCTCGTCGGCGACGATGCTCACGCGAGCCCCCGCCAGCGCGTTGAGCAGGGTGCTCTTCCCGATGTTCGGCGCCCCGAGCGCCACCACGAGCGCCGGCTCGAGCAGCGCGTGCAGCGCGCGCGAATGGGCGTCGATCTCGGCGGTGTCGTAGACCGCCTCTCCTGACTCCTGTGCGCGCCATCGGCGGGGCTGATCGAGCAGCAGATCGACCGCGCGTGGGCTCAGGACGCGCGAAAGCGCATCCAACGCGCGCGCCTCGTGCGCATCCGCCGCCTCGGGCCAGGCGTGCCGGAGATCCCCGTGGGGCGCCGAGACCACCCCCGCGCGCTCAATCGCTTCGCACAGCCGTCGCACGAGCTGCGCGCCACCGTGGGGCGTCAGATGACAGCTGGATGCATGCCAGCGACAGACGAGCCCGCGGTCCACGCCCGCCAGATCACGCAGCGCGACCGCGCCGACCTCGACAGGCCGGATCCCAATCGCCGCCAGCGCGCCGTCTACATCACCGGTGAGTTCAATGACGCCCACCGCGCCGGGCGTGCGCGCCGTCGCAACTCGGTACTGCGCGTTCACGCCTCGTCGTCGGGGCCTTCGGCGGCGGCGAGCCGGCGCGCCGCGGTCATGCTGAGCGCCACGCCCTGCAGCACGAGATCGGGCACGATCTGCTCGATGAACTCGTCGCCTTCGAAGAGCGTCTCTGCGTCGCCGCCGGTCGCGATGATGCGCGGGTACGCGCCGTAGCGCTCGGCGTATCGCTCGGCAAGGGCGCGCACGGCGCCGCGGATGCCGAAGAACACGCCGTTGAGCATCGCCTCGCGCGTCGACTTTCCGAACGTCTCGGGGTCGGGGCGCTCAAAGGGCACCTCGGGAAGCTGCGCCGTCTGCTCGCGCAGCGCGCGGAGCATCATCGCGGCCCCCGGTGCGATCGCCCCGCCGTGGAAGGTCCCCTCGCCGTCGACGAAATCGATCGTCACCGCCGTGCCGGCGTCCACGACCACGCACGCCTGACGCGCGAGGCGAAACGCGGCGAGCGCGGCCAGCAGACGGTCCTGCCCCGTCGTGTGCCGTTCACCGAGCGTGTGCGCGATGGGGATGGCCAGGTCGACGCCCAGACGAAGCACCGGCGCGCTCGTGCGCTCGGCGAGGGCGGCGGCGAGCGGATCGGCGACCCGCGCATTCACTGACGCGATGACCACAGCGCCGCCGGGCGCCTCCTCCACCTCGCGCGCCGCCGCGGCGATCGCATCAACCAGCGCCGCGCCGTCGCTGTTGGTTTCGAGGCGCGTCGAGACAGCGTCATCGCCTTCGAAGACGCCGAAGCGGGTGCGCGTGTTGCCGATGCTGACGGCGACAATCCGGTCGTGCTGGGGCTCATTCATCGGCGAATCGTACGCGCCGGGCTTGTCGCTAGTCGCCCACCGCGGCGGCGAGGTCGGCGATCGACCGGTCGCCGAGCGCCTCGCCCTGGCGGCGACGAAGCTCGCCGAGAACGCCCGATGCGCCCGTGCGCCGGGCGTTCGCGACGACATCGCGTGCAAGAATCGACGCCGCGGGCCGGGCGAGGGCGTATCCCTCGAACTCCCCCTCGTCGTCCATGACGCGCGCGACGAGGTCGTCGGCGTCGAGGCGCGCGAGGGCCTCCAGCACCACCGACTCGGGGGCCTCCAGACGGTCGGCGAGCGCCTGCGGGTCGCCGACCCGGCCCTCGTCGAAGGACCGCGCAAGCTCCACGAGCAGCGCGACGCGCAGGAGCGGGTCGATCGGCCCGGTCCGATCGATGTCCTGAAGCAGGTGGCCCGGGCGGAGCGTCTGGATCGCCTGGCTCAGCTGAATGCCGAAGAGCACGCACAGCCATGTGATGTACACCCAGAGCAGGAAGATCGGGATGAGCGCCAGCGAGCCGTAGAACCGCGCATACCCCGTCGCGAAACCGAGATACTCGCGGAAGGCGAACTTGCCGGCCTCCCAGAGCACGGCCGCGACGAATGCGCCGATCAGCGCGGGGCGCAGGCGCACGCGCGCATCGGGCACGACCGTGTACGCAAGCAGCAGGAGCAGCCACGAGATCGTGAAGGTCACGAGCACGCCGGCGAGCGACACCACCGCCTGCCCCCCCACCGTTTCGACGATCGATCGAAACTGCTCGCCCACGTAGAACGACGCGAGCAGACCGATCGGTCCAAGCGTGAGGATGGTCCACGAGCGGCTGATGCGCGCAACCAGCGACCGGCGCACCTCGGTGCGGTAGATCGCGTTGAATGCGCGCTCGATCTCCAGCAGCAGCGAGACGCCGGCGTAGACCAGCACGATCACGCCGACGATGCCGATCGCGGCGAAGTTGATGCTGCCGATGCGCTGCACCAGCGTCTCCACCCAGTCGGCGGCGGTCATGGCCGATTCACCGTCGGCCTGCGGGATCTGCAGGTTGTCGAGGCCGGCGTACTGCATCAGCTGCTCGACCTGGCTGGTGATCTGCGATTCGGTCGAGAAGAAGCGCAGCACGACGAGGCCGAGCACGAAGGTCGGCACGAGGCTGAAGACCGTGCGGTAGGTCAACGCCGCGCCCATCTGCTGTGCCTTGATGGCGCGGAGCTGACGGGCGCAGTGGATCGAGAGCTCAATGAAATCGCGTCCGGCGCGCTGCCAGCGCGTGAGCTCCTTCTCGGGGCTCTCGAGCAGGCGCACGGCGCCGTCGATCGTCGCGCGGATCGGGTTCACGACGCCTCGGGGCGCGGCGCGCGCGAACGGGCCGCGCCGGGCTTTGTGGCGCGCCGGCGCGCCTCGCCCGCCGCGCGGCGCAGCTCGCCAAGTTCGGTGTAGGAAAGCTCACGCCACTCGCCGACGGCCAGCCCCTTCAGTCGGAGCGGGCCGAGGCGCGTGCGCATCAGCCGACGCACCGGAAAGCCCACCTCCGCGAACATGCGCCGCACCTGCCGGTTGCGTCCTTCCTTGAGCGTCACATCCAGCACCGTGCGGTCCCGGTCGCGCCGCACAATCCGCAGGCGCACCGGCGCGGTGCGCGCAGCGCCCACCGTCTCGCCGTCGCGACGGTCCGCGAGGTACACGCCGTGGCCGAGGCGCGCCCCGGCGTCGGTGTCGAGCGACCCCTTCAGCGTCGCGCGATACACCTTCTCCACACCGAACTTCGGATGCGTGAGCAGGTTCGTCAGCGCACCGTCGTTGGTCATCAGCAGCAGGCCGCTGGTGTCGTAGTCGAGTCGCCCCACCGGGGCCAGCCGCGCGTTCGACGGGTGCCGGACCATCTCGGCGACCGTGCGCCGGCCGCCCGGGTCGTCCATCGTCGTCACGCTGCGGCGCGGCTTGTGCAGCATCACATAGATATGACGCTCCGGCGCCTGAAGCCGCCGACCGGAGACCACGATGCGATCTTCGAGCGGGTCCACCCACGCGGGCAGTTCGGTGACGAGGCGCCCGTTCACCGAAACCTCACCCTGCTCGATAAGGGCCTCGCAGTGTCGGCGCGAGCCAACGCCCGCCTCAGCGAGCGCCTTCTGCAGGCGCACGCCGCGGGACGCGTCGCGCAGGATCTCATCGGAGGGGTGGGTCACGGTTCTGATTCTATTCGGCGACCCGAGGCCCTGGGATCAGGGCCGCTTTTGTGCGGATCCGAGTCCGCTGCCCGATACACACCCCTGCACGCGGCGCGGGCAGGAGGCCGGCGCCGCCCGGAAGGAGGCCACGGATGGCCACGACCGAGCCGCGCCGAGGCGCCGCCCCGACTCCGATGACGCCAGCCAGCCCGGTGCAGGTGCGCGTCGACCCGGACGACGACGCCGTCTTCCTCTCCCCGAGAGTGGTGGATTCAGCCGCCTTCGACGACTTCGCCGGGCGGCTACGCGCCCTCATCGGCGAGGCCCAGGGCGTCGCGGCGACGCTGACCGACGCCTCCCGCACGGGTCGACAGGCGAGCGACGCCATCGGCGCCATGTTCCAACAGCACGCCGAGCGGGTCGGGGCCCTCAGGGGGTTGCTCAAGGCCCTCGATGAACACAGGACGACCGGCGAAGCGCTTCTGCGCAGTCTGACGGCCCGCGCCCAGGAGGCGAAAGAGGCCGAGGCTTCGCTGGAACTCCGCCTCTCGCACGTCGAAGAACAGATCACCGCCCTTACGAAACGGGCGGAAGAAGCAGGAGCCGCTCGCGCCGACGAGGTCGAGCGCAGACAGCACGCCGCGTTGAAGCGGCTTGGAGCCTTGGAGGTCCGGGTGTCCATCGTCGAATCTCTCGCAGAACGGGTCCATGAGTTGGCGGCGCGCGTCGAGCGACTCATGGAAGAGCGCGCAAACCGGATCGCCTCCGACGACCCTGCCAGCGCCGGAGCGCTCGAGCGCGAGGCGATCGAGGCGGTCGAGGAGTGGCGGCAGATCCGGCGTGAAGCCGGGGCGGCAAGCAGCGCGACCGCCGCGGCGACCCTCGAAGCAGCCGAGACCGCCGGCCGTCTCGACGACACGGCCGCACGCGCAGAAGAGCTTCTCGGCCGTCTCGGCGACGCGTCGGACGAGCTCACGCGCCTCCTCCACAAGGGCGACACGCTCGCCCAGTTGCTCAACCGCCTGACCGGCCCGCGCGAACTCGCGTCCGCCGGCGCCGACTGACCCAGCGACAGATCATTCCAAAACGAACAACGCCCCCGACCGTCGGCCGGGGGCGTTGTTGATTCCCTGATCAGCGGGCGCCTTAGTCCTTGGCGCTCTCCGCCGGCACACGTGAGCCGGAGAGCGACTCGCCGATCTCCACGTTCACGCCGGCGCGGTTCTCGTCGCGATCGGCGCCGAGAGGCTCGGCCGCCGCCGCGGCGTCGGCGAGCATCGCGTCCTCGTCGAACTCGGCGTCCACCGGGGGCTCGACCAGGCGCTGCACGCGGATCTGCTGATGCTCGGTGAACCCCGTGCCGGCCGGGATGAGGTGGCCGAGCAACACGTTCTCCTTCAGACCGATCAGCTCGTCCTCGGCGGCGCGGAGCGCGGCCTCGGTGAGCACCTTCGTCGTCTCCTGGAACGAGGCGCCCGAGAGGAACGATTCGCTCTGGAGCGACGCCTTGGTGATGCCCAGGAGCAGCGTGCGACCCGTCGCGGGCTTGGCGCGCTTCGCCTTGGCGGGCTCCTTGCCCTCGGCCTCGGCCTTCGCATTGGCCTCGCGGATCTCGTCGCGCGTCACCAGCGCGTTGAGCGCCAGGTCTGTCCCGCCGGCATCGCTCACGCGACCCATGTCGGCGACCTCCATGTTCTTCGCGCGGAAGACCGGACGATCGACGACCTCGTAGGGCAGGATGTCGGTGTCGCCGGGGTTCTCGATGCGCACCTTGCGGAGCATCTGACCGAGGATCACCTCGATGTGCTTGTCGTTGATCGGCACGCCCTGCGCCCGGTACACGTTCTGCACCTCGTCGAGCATGTAGGCGTACAGCGCCTCCTCGCCCTTGATTCGCAGGATGTCGTGCGGCACAAGCGGGCCGTCGATCAGCGGGTCGCCGGCCGTCACGCTGTCGCCGGTGTGGACGAGCAGGTGCCGGTCCTGCGGCACGTGGTGATCCTTCTCGATGCCCGAGTCGCTAATGACTCGGATGGTCATCTTGCCCTTGGGCTTGTCGGAGTGCAGCTCGATCTTGCCGGAGATCTCGGCCATGACGGCCGGGTCCTTCGGCTTGCGCGCCTCGAAGATCTCCGTGACGCGAGGCAGACCGCCCACAATGTCCTGCGTGCCGCCGGCCGAGCGGGGCTGACGCGCGAGCATGGCGCCGGCCGTGATCTCCTGACCGTCCTTTACCTCGATGCGGGCCTTGGCCGGGAGGAAGTGCACATCGAGGATCTTGCCGTCCTTGTCCTCGACGACGATCTGCGGGTGCTTCTCGCCCTTGTGCTCGATGACGACGAGCGCGCTCTGGCCCTGGCCGGCGTCCTCCTCGCGCACGGTCTCGCCGACTTCCACATCGACGAAGCGCGCCACGCCCGCCTTCTCGGCGAGGATCGAGGTGCGGTGCGGGTCCCAGGCGACGAGCTGATCGCCCTTCTTCACCTTCTCGCCCGGCTTGATGAGGATGTTGGCGCCGTAGGGAACCTTGTACTTCTCGAGCTCGCGCCCCTTGTCGTCGACGACGAGCACCTCGCCGTTGCGGCGCAGGGCCGTGAGGATCTCCTTGCCGTCTTCGTCGACGACGGGCACCTCATTGCAGTCGCGCAGTTCGACCGATCCGGCCTGGGTAGCGCGGATGTCGGTCTCGACGAGCTTGGTCGTCGCCACGCCGCCGGTGTGGAACGTGCGCATCGTCAGCTGCGTGCCCGGCTCGCCGATCGACTGGGCGGCGATGATGCCGACCGCCATGCCCTCCTCGACCTGCGCGCCGATCGACATGTCCATGCCGTAGCACTTCGCGCAGATGCCGCGCTGCGACTGGCAGGTCAAGGGCGAGCGGACAAGCACCGACTCGATGCCGAGGTTCTCGATCTTCCGCGCAGCCTCGGCGGAGATCATCTCGTTGGCCGAGACGATCAGCTCGTCGGTCACCGGGTTGGCGATCGTCTGCAGGCTGACGCGCCCGACGACCTGGTCGCGCAGCGGCACGTCGACCTCTTCACCGCGGTAGAGGGCGCGCTTGGTGATGCCCTGGCTGGCCCCGCAGTCCTGCTCGTTGACGATCACCGACTGCGCCACGTCGCAGAGCTTGCGGGTGAGGTAGCCGGAGTCGGCCGTCTTCAGCGCGGTGTCGGCCAGGCCCTTGCGGGCGCCGTGCGTCGAGGAGAAGTACTCGAGCACGTGCAGGCCTTCGCGGAAGTTCGCGCGGATGGGCGTCTCGATGATCTCGCCGGAGGGCTTGGCCATGAGGCCTCGCATGCCCGCCAGCTGCTGCATCTGGCTGACGTTTCCTCGGGCGCCCGAGTCGCTCATCATGTAGACGGGGTTGAGGTAGTGGATGCCCTTCTTGGTGCCGATGGGCTCCTCGGCGCCCGTCTCCGGGTCGCGCCGGTCGTTCTTGAGCGTCTCGATGAGCTTCTTGGTCACCTGCTCGCGGCAGTGGGCCCAGATGTCGAGCAGCTGGTTGTAGCGCTCGCGCTCGGTGATGATGCCGCGCTCGTAGTTCTTCTCGACGCGATCGGCCCGCTTCTGCGACTCGTCGAGCAGGTCCTGCTTCTCGACCGGGATGCGCATGTCGGTGATCGAGATCGACAGCCCGCCGAGTGTGGAGTTCCGGAACCCGGTCTCCTTCATCGAGTCGAGCAGGTCGATCGTCTTGGCCCGGCCGCAGTAGGCGAAGCAGTCGTCGATGACGCGCGCCGCGCCCTTCTTGCCCAGGGCGCAGTTGTAGAACGGCATGCCCGGATCGAGGATGTCGCTGAAAAGCACGCGCCCGACGGTCGTCTCGACAACGCGGCTCGCCGGCAGCGGCTCGGGGTTGCCCTTCTGCTCGACCACCTGATGCGTGAAGCCGTCGAGGCGGACGATGATCTCGTCGTGCAGATCGACCTTCTTGGCGTCGTAGGCCAGGAAGACCTCGCGTCGATCCTTGAAGCGGCGCTTCTGCTCGCGCGGCGTCGGCTCGCCGCCGCGCGTGATGGTCATGAAGTACACGCCCATCACGATGTCCTGCGTGGGCGAGATGATCGGGTTGCCGTTGGCCGGGCTGAAGATGTTGTGCGTGCTGAGCATCAGCAGGTGCGCTTCGGCCTGCGCCTCCACCGACAGCGGCAGGTGGACGGCCATCTGATCGCCGTCGAAGTCGGCGTTGAAGCCCGTGCACACCAGCGGGTGGATCTTGATCGCGTTGCCCTCGACGAGCACCGGCTCGAAGGCCTGGATGCCCATTCGGTGGAGCGTCGGGGCGCGGTTCAGCAGCACCGGGTGCTGATAGATGACCTCTTCGAGGACGTCCCACACCTCGGGATCGCGGCGCTCGAGCATGCGCTTGGCGCTCTTGATCGTGTCGGCGAGGCCGTGCTCCTTGAGGCGCCGGATGATGAAGGGCTGGTAGAGCTCCAGCGCGATCTTCTTGGGCAGGCCGCACTGGTTCAGCTTCAGCTCCGGCCCGACGACGATGACCGAGCGGCCGGAGTAATCGACGCGCTTGCCCAGCAGGTTCTCGCGGAAGCGGCCCTGCTTGCCCTTGATCATGTCGGTCAGCGACTTCAGCGGACGGTTGCTCGAGCCGAGCACCGGGAGATCGGAAGAGCGTC
>JBICHM010000334.1:0-3749 GCA_043101835.1 Phycisphaerales bacterium
ACGACGCTCTTCCGATCTGCGTCCTCATGGCCGCTGCGCGCCTGTCGCCCGGCGTCTCCGTGTACTTCATGTTCATCATCCCGATGCGCCTGAGCACGATGATCTACCTGCTCGTCGGCATCGCGATCTTCACACTCGTCACGCAGGGCCGGAACGCCGGCGGCGAAGCGGCGCACATCGGCGGCGCCATCGCCGGATGGTTCTTCATCAACAACGCGCACTTGCTCGGCGACTTCTTCGATGTGCTCGGCCCCAAACGCCCGCGCCCCGACAAACCAGCGCGCCGGCGCGCCCCCAAACCCGGCGACGAAGAGCGCATCGACCGCATCCTCGCCAAGGTCTCCGACGAGGGCATGCACAGTCTCACGAAGAAGGAGCGACGCATCCTCAACCGGGCGTCCAAGGCCAAACGCGACTAGGCTCCCCGCCCCTTATGGCCGTCACACTCACCATCTCGCACCGTTGCGCCGAGAGCCGCGCGCGAACCGGCGTCATCAACACGCCCCACGGCCCGTTCGAGACCCCCGCGTTCATGCCCGTCGGCACGAAGGCCGCGCTCAAGGGCCTCGTCCCCACCCTCGTGGCCGACACCGGCAGCCAGTGCGTCCTCGCCAACACCTACCACCTGCTGCTCCGGCCCGGGCCCGAGCGCGTGCGCGAACTCGGCGGCCTCCACCGCTTCATGGTCTGGCCCGGACCCATCCTCACCGACTCCGGCGGCTACCAGGCCTACTCCATGGCCGACATCAACCGCGTCACCGACGACGGCGTCCGCTTCAAGTCCATCGTCGACGGCGCCTGGATCGACCTCTCGCCCGAACTCGCGATCGAGACCCAGCACGCACTCGGCGCCGACATCATCATGGCCTTCGACGACTGCCCGCCCAGTGTCGACCCGCGCACCTTCAACCAGACCCGCCTCCGACTCGCCGCGCAGCGCACCACCGCGTCGGCGGAGTATGACCACGACAAACGCCTCGACGACGCCAACGAGCGCACCATCCGCTGGCTCGAACGCTGCGCGAAGCGCCACCGCGACGCAGGACGCCACGAAACCCAGGCCCTCTTCGGCATCGTCCAGGGCGGTGTCGACATCGACCGGCGCAGCTGGTCCGCCGAGCGCGTCTGCGCCGTCGACCTGCCCGGCTACGCCATCGGCGGCGTCGCGGTGGGGGAGGGCTTCGAGGAGATCGTCCGCGTCGTCGACCACACCGCTGCGCTGCTGCCCGACGACAAGCCGCGTTACCTCATGGGCGTCGGCTACGAGAAGGACATCGTCGCCGCCGTCCGCGCCGGGGTGGACATGTTCGACTGCGTGCTCCCCACGCGCAACGGGCGCAACGCCAATGCCTTCACCACCACCGGCCAGATCCGCCTGAAGAACGCCCGCTTCGCCGCCGACGACGGCCCCATCGACCCCGAATGCGACTGCATCGCCTGCCGCCCGGCCGCCCACGACTGGCCGCCCGCAGGGGCGCCGATCCCGCACCCCGCGCGCCAGGACGCCGGCGCCCCGTGCTTCAGCCGGGCCTACATCCGCCACCTCTTCCTCGCCGACGAGATGCTGGGCCCCATCCTCGTCAGTTTGCACAATGTCAGGCACTTCCAACGCCTGCTGGTGGACATCCGGCGGACGATCCGCGAAGATGACTGGTCTGGATTCGCCCGGCGGTGGCCGGTCGCCAGGGAAGGCGTGCGCGCCCCCGGCGCCGGTTGACGACCGGGCCGGACCACGCACCCCTCAACCCGCCCGGGGCCTTCGCCCGGGCGCCATCCACGCCCGCGCCGTCGCACAGACCAGCACGGGCGGCCGACACCAGAGCCGCACCGCCATGTCGCACACCGTCATCCTGGCGCCCGCTGCACCCGTCGCCGCACTTTCGCTCACCGGTTTCGCGCCCTCCCTCGCCCAGCAGACCAGCGCGCCCCCCGTCGCGGGGCAGGGCGCAGGCGAGACGACCGGCGCCGACGGATCCGGCCAGCCGCTCGGCCCCAGCGGGCAGGCGCCCCCGCCCTCACCATTCGGCGGCGGCATGCTCCTCATCTTCGTCGGCTTCTTCATGCTGCTGATCCTCATGCAGGTCTTCGGCGGCCGAAAGCAGAAGAAGCAGCGCGAGCAGATGCTCTCCTCACTCGCACGTCACGACCGCGTCCAGACCATCGGCGGCGTCATCGCCACGGTCGCCGAAGTCCGCGACAACGAGGTCGTCCTCAAGGTGGACGAAGCCACCAACACCAAGGTCCGCTTCGCCCGTTCCAGCATCCAGCAGATCCTCAAGAAGGCCGGCGACCGGGGCGAAGCAAGCCCCGCCGAAGAGCCGGAGATGGCCAACGCCTGAAGCCACGGCGCCCGGCGCGCAGCGCTCGGCCCATGAGGCGGATACGACACCTATGCGTCACCTCTATCGCAACACCGTCATCCTCCTGCTCGTCATCCTCGCCTGTTCGGCGGCGCTCTACCCGCCCGGCGAGAAGCTCCGCAGAGGACGCGACCTCGCCGGCGGCACAAGCCTCATCTACTCCGTCGCCCTCGACGACGATGACAACGCCGAAGAGGTGATGAACAACACGATCGAGGTGCTCAAGAAGCGCGTCGATCCCAACGGCCTCTACGAGATCGCGATGGTCCGCCAGGGGCGCGACCGCATCGAGATCACCATGCCGCTCCCCACCGAGCGCGTGAAGGAACTCAAGGCCGAGTACGAAGCCGCCCTCGACAATCTCCGCGAGTACCGCATCGATCCCGACGCCTTCGAGCGCGCGATGCGACTGCCGCCCGCCGAGCGCGAGGCACGACTCGCCGAACTATCCGGGCAGAGCGAGACCCGCAGCGAGCGCTTCGCGGAAGCCGCCCGCGCGTACGACGCCGCCCAGGCCGCGCGACAGGCCTACGCCGACGCCGCCGAAGCAGGTCTCGAGCAGGCCGAGCTCGACCGCCTCGTCGAGGAAGCCGGCGCCGCGGTCACCGACTATGAGGACGCGCGCGACGCCGCGCTCGACACCTCCTTCGATGTCGCCGAACTCGCCCGCGCGCTCGAGCAGCTCAGCGACGAGGGACGCACCATCCTCAACCGCCAGACAGGCGAACCCGAGGTGCTCCCCAGCCCGCGCGCCAAGGCCATCGATCGCATCAAGAGCGAGCACCCCGACCTCGCCTCGCTCGTCGATGAGACCATCACGATCCACGCCGCCTACGCCGAGCAGCGCCGCGGCCTTGACGACGCCAACGATCTCATTCGCCTCCTCCGAGGCGCCGGCGTCCTCGAGTTCCGCATCGCCGTCGAACCCGGCGACCGCACCGACACCGCGCGCCTCCGTCAGGAGTTCGCCGAGCGCGGCCCCGGCGCCGCCGGCGGGACCGATGTCCGCTGGTTTGTCATCGAAGACATCGAGTCCTGGTACGACTCCGTCGACCAGCTCGAACTGCTCCAGCAGTCGCCCGCCGCGTTCTTCAACGGGCGCGGCCTCATCGGCGCCGAGCGCGACGGCCTCTACTACGTCCTCCTCTGGGACGCGCCGGGCTACCGCCTCACCGCCGCGGAGCGCCCCTGGGGCCTCGCCGAGTCGTTCCGCACGATCGACGATCAGGGCCGCCCCGCCATCGGCTTCCGCATGGACGCCACCGGCTCGATCAAGCTCGGCCAGATGACCGGCGCCAATGTCAACAAGCCGATGGCCATCGTCCTCGACGACCAGGTCTACTCCGCGCCCAATCTCCACAGCGCGATCTCCAGCAACGGCATCATCAT
>JBICHM010000335.1:0-16578 GCA_043101835.1 Phycisphaerales bacterium
ACGGCGCTGGGGAGGAGGCTGGCGGGGTCGATGCGCTCGGGTGTGGGGAGCGGCTCGAGGCGCTGGCTGTCGACGATCTGGGGCCCGGCGGGGTCGTCGACGGCCGCCTGTCCGGCGGCGACGAGCGCGAGGTATCGCGCAAGGCGCGCCTCGGCCTGGGCGATGTAGTCGGCGGCGTCTGCCTCGGTGGGCCGGCCGTCGCGGAAGACATCCGGACGGACAGAGATCTCGCCGGAGACGATGGCGGTGACGAGGAGTCGGTCGGCGGACTGGGCGACGGCGGCGTCGGCGGCGGGGTCGGCGACGTCGTCGAGATAAAGGGCGACCTGCCAGAGGGGTTCGACGACGCCGGCGGCGCCCTCGCGCTGGACGGGCTCGAACCAGCAGACGGCGCGGCCGGCGACGAAGCGGTGGTCGCCGATGGTGACGCGGACTTCGCCGTCGAGATAGAGGCGCTGGGCGGGGCCGGCGCGCCAGGCGCGTCCGGTGGCGCTGGTGATGGCGATATCGGCGCGCTGAAGGGGCGCGGGAATGACGAGCCCGGCGAAGGTGGCGCCAGGGGCGTCGTCGGGCTGTGCGATGGCGGGGGGCGCGAGCGCAAGTGCGCCCCCGGCGACGCCGGCGAGGAGCGCGGCGCGCATGGGCCGGCGCGCTCGCGTGCGCCGTGCCTTCTCGTGCGGATTCCGTGGCGTCCCGGTGTCGTCCATGACCGGGTGTCGATGCTACGGGCGGAGCGGGGGCGTCACAACCGCGCGCGGAATTGCGACAGGCCGGGATCGGAATCCCGGCCTGCGCGTGGTGGATCGGGTTGTGGGCGCGGGGGTCAGGCCCAGGTGTCGGCGGGTTTGCCGTCGGGGGTGTGGGCGTGCCCGCGTCCGTTGGGGGAGGGCTTGCCCTTGAGGCCGGGGAAGTGCTCGCCCTGCCACGACTTGGTGTAGGCCTCATCGTCGAGGTCGAGCGCGGCCTTCGTGGGGTAGAGGGGGCGGAATGTGTCGCACATGACGGCGAGTTCGGCGGTGTAGGTGGCATCGAGGGAGGCCTCGATGGTGCCGGGGTGCGGGCCGTGCGGGATGCCCTGCGGGTGGAGCGTCATGGAGCCGACTTCGATGCCCTTGCGCGAGCCGAAGTTGCCCTCGACGTAGTAGAGGACTTCATCGGAATCGATGTTGGAGTGGTTGTAGGGGACCTTGATGGCCTCGGGGTGGAAGTCGAGCATGCGCGGGCAGAAGGAGCAGATGACGAAGTTGTGCGCTTCGAAGGTCTGGTGGATGGGGGGCGGCATGTGGAGCTTGCCGGTGATCGGCGCGAAGTCGTCGATGTTGAAGATGTAGGGGTAGTAGCAGCCGTCCCAGCCAACGACATCGAGGGGGTGGTAGCCGTAGGTGTAGGAATGCATCTGGTCGCGCGCCTTGACGCGGACCTCGAACTCGCCCTTCTCATCGAAGGTGAGGGGCATCTCGGGGAGGCGCAGGTCGCGCTCGCAGTAGGGGGCGTGTTCGAGGAACTGGCTGGTTTTCTTGGAGAGGTAGCGCGGCGGGGGCGCGATGTGGCTGGCGTTGCAGGTTTCGATGACGAGGAAGCGCGCGTCGGGTTCGTCGTCGGTGGCCTTCGGGTCGAACTCCATGCGGTAGATCGTGCCCTTGGGAATGACGATGTAGTCCTTGGGGCCAAACTTCAGCGTGCCGAACATGGTGTAGACCGTGCCGGAGCCGAAGTGGATGAAGAGGCACTCGTCGCCCTGGCCGTTCTTGTAGTGGTAGTCCATGGCCTCGGCGGGGCAGCACATGGCCATCTCGCAGTCGGCGTTGCCGAACATGATGACGCGCCCGGTGATGGGGTCGCCCTTGGGCTGCATAGGCGCGGTCTTCACATGGCGCATGCGCATGACCTCGCGCTCGACGTACTCGGGCGCGGTGGAGTAGAGCGCCTTCCACCCGGCGACCTGCGTCGGGGGGTGGATGTGATAGAGCGTGGAGGTGGGGCCGACGAACCCTTCGGTGCCGAAGACCTCTTCGGAGTAGAACGCGCCGTCCGGCCTGCGGAACTGGGTGTGGCGCGTCTTCGGGATCTGGCCGAGCTTTGTGTAGTACGGCATTGGTGCTGCTCCATCGATGCGCGGTTGACGCGGTTCTGCGCTGTCCGCGGGAATCTGAGCCCGATTCTAGGAGGCGGGGCGGCGCGCGACCGCACTCAGCGGAGGAGGAATGCCGCACCGGGGGCCGGCGCGGCGTCAGGTGGCGAAGAGCTGCGCGTCGTCGGCGAAGGCCTTGAACTCGAGCGCGTTGCCGCTGGGGTCGCGGAAGAACATGGTGGCCTGTTCGCCGGGCCGGCCCTGGAAGCGGATGTTCGGCTCGATGATGAAATCGACGCCCGCCGCGCGGAGGCGCTCGGCGAGGGCGTTCCAGTCGTCCATGGCGAGGACGACGCCGAAGTGCGGGACGGGAACGGCGTGGCCGTCGACCTGGTTGGCGCCGGCGTCGCGCACGGGTTCGTCAACGAGCTGCGCGACGAGTTGGTGGCCCCAGAAGTCGAAATCGATCCAGCGATCGCTGGAGCGGCCCTCGCGGCAGCCGAGGACATCGCGGTAGAAGCGACGCGCTTCGTCGAGGTCGGTGACGGGGAAGGCGAGGTGGAAGGGTCTGGTCATGGGCGCATCGTACCCGCCCGGGGTTCCACCGAAACTTTGCGGGGATCGTCAGGAAGACGCTTGCAATCACGCGAAACGCGGGCATACTCCTTCGCTTCGACGGAGCAGATCCATGCGCACCAAAGCCAGCGACATGCTGTTCGACCGGCTCCCCGCTGATGCGGGGCGGGCGCACCATCTGCGCGCCGCCTGACCTGGCCGATCCGTCCACCTCTGCAATCGAGTGATTTCTGAGACCAGCCGCCTTCGATGAGGCGGCGCCGGCGTGTGCGCACCGAGACTGCGTCGCTCGCGCCGGGAACCGTTTGGAGCGATGTCATGGCGTGCCCGAAGTGCACCACCGCGCCCGTTCGCACCGTGAAGCCCGTCGCGCCGGAGGATCTGGCGCCGGGGATGTATGTGACCGCGCTCGCGGCAGTCGCGCAGTGCTGGCCGGACACCGACTGCGTGCCGGAAGGCTCGACGCTGCGCGCGCTGCGGATGTCGTTCACGCCGGTCGATGCGGGCGTGCCGCTGAAGGTGGAGAGCGTGTGCCTGCCGTTCGTGCTCGCCAGCGAGTTCGACGGGCGGGGACGCGTGCTCGACGTGCGGTCGCTGCGCCTCGCGCGCGTGCGGAAAAAGCACGCGAAGGCGGTGTTTGCGGCATTCGAGAAGAATCGCTCGATGGACAAGGCCGAGGGCCGGTCCCCGGGTGATTCGACCTGCTGAGGCTCCTCCCGCGCCGGGGCGGCGCAGTGCGTTGCGCCGCCTCGGCGGCGGGGACGCCCTATCCTCGGGCGTTCACTGCGTGGGGTGGCGACACCGCGAGCGCCCCGTCCGGGGGCAGGGAGACCATCGTGAAGCAGGCCGTCCTCGACACGTTTCATTTTCAGCGCGGCTACCTCGGGTTGCTCGTCGACGACATTCCGGCGGAGCAGATGACCGCGCAGCCGCACGGGATTCCGAACCACCCGGCGTGGCAGATCGGGCATCTTGCGGGGGCGCTCGACGGCGTCGCGACGCTGCTCGGCGCCGCGCCGGTTCTCGACGATGCGTTCAAGGCGAAGTTCGACATCGGCTCCACGCCGACGGGCGATCGCGGCGCCTACCCGAGCAAGGCGGAACTGCTGGCGGCGCACGATCGTGCGCGCGCATCGCTGGTGGCGGCGTTCGAGCGCGCGGACGATGCGGTGTTCGGGAAGCCGAACCCGGGGCCGGTGCTGTCGCAGGGGCTACCGACGCTTGCGCCGATGTCGGTGTTCATGATGCTGACGCACGAGGCGACGCACCTGGGGCAGATTTCGGTGTGGCGCCAGGCGCAGGGGATGCGCCCGGCGCTGGAGCCGCTATTCAAGCAGGCGGCGAACGCCTGACCGAACCGCGCGCCGGCGCGAAGGCGTCGGCGTTGCGATTGCTTCGACACCAACGGGAGAACTCACCATGCGCCGATTTGCGCTCGCGTTCGCTTCGATCGCCCTCGCGTCCGGCGCCGATGCGCAGCCGGCCGATCCGGCGCGGGAGCGCCTCGAGCACTCGCCCAGGCATCACGAGTGGGTGGAGGTCGCGGCGGGGGATCGCACGGTGCGGACCTTCGTCGTGTATCCGGAGGTGTCCGAGCCTCGCGCGGCGGTGGTGATCATCCATGAGAATCGCGGGTTGAACGACTGGGCGCGCTCGGTGGCGGATCGCGTGGCCGAGCTGGGGTACGTTGCGCTCGCGCCGGATCTGCTCAGCGGGACGGGACCGGGCGGCGGCGGCACGGAAGCGTTCGAGAGCAGCGACGCGGCCCGAAACGGGATCTATGAACTTCCGGCCGAGCAGGTCACGAGCGATCTGCACGCCGTGGTCGAGCACGCGCGCGCCATGGCGGCGACGACGGAGACGGTGATGGTCGGCGGTTTCTGCTGGGGCGGGAGTCAGACATTCCGCCTTGCGACGAACAACGACACGATCGCGGCGGCGTTCGTCTTCTACGGCTCGGCGCCGGATGGCGGGTACGACCGCATCGTGTGCCCGGTGTATGGCTTCTACGGCGGGGACGATTTCCGCATCACGGGCGCCGTGCCGGAGGTGACCGATCGCATGGATGGCGCGGGCAAGCGGTACGACGCGACCGTGTACGAGGGCGCAGGGCACGCGTTCATGCGCTCGGGCGAGATGCCGGGCGCGAGCGATGCGAACCGCGAGGCGATGGAGAGCGCGTGGACGCGGTGGGCGGGGCTGCTCGCGCAGCACGCGGGGCGCACGTGATCAGCGCCGGATGTCGGCGATGGTCTCGCGCTCGTCGCCTGTGATCCGGCTGAGGCGGAGGCGCTGCGAGTCGTCGGCGTGCTCGAGGATGTAGAGCGCGCCGGCGTCGGTCGCGACGCCGATGGGCGCCCAGCCGCGCTCGGAGCGGAACCGGACTTCGGGGGCTTCGCCTGGTTGGGCGCGCCAGACGAGGCGGCCGGCGTGGTAGGCGACATAGATCGCGCCAGCGTCGTCGACATCGAGGGAATACAGGCGGTTGTTGGTCGTGGACGGGCCGCC
Source organism: Phycisphaerales bacterium (assembly GCA_043101835.1). GTDB lineage: Bacteria > Planctomycetota > Phycisphaerae > Phycisphaerales > UBA1924 > JBICHM01. The sequence goes on from JBICHM010000335.1 coordinate 5,156, forward strand.
GGGATGGGGCGGGTTCGGCGGGCGGTCCATGAGCAGGCCGGTGACGATGGTGGTCGCCGAGCCGTCGGGGCGCACATGGCGAACGCGGTCGCGGTCGAGGGCGTAGACGCCGCCGCCTTCGGCGGACTCCGGCGCGAGGACCATGTCGGTGATGAGGCGGTAGGTGGCCTCGTCGGCGTTGCCGTTGCGGTAGAGGGGGCCGTCGAGGGCGCCGCTGAAGTCGCGCGCATCACCGCCGATGGGTCGGGCGCGGAGGGTCTGTCGCCAGCCGTCGGGCCCGCGCGCCTGCGCTGCGAAGAGTACGCCGACGCCCTCGAGGAGGGCGAAGGCTTCGCCGCCGAAGTGGGATCGGTCGTGGTTGGCGGGGAAGACGGTCTCGACGCCGGCGTCTTCCGACCATCGGCGCAGGCCGGTGGGCGCGGGGCCGCCGACGCCGTCGCCTTCGAACTCGAAGAAGAGCAGGTCGCCGTCGGGGGGGAGGGTGAGTTCGTGCGTCCATGTGTTGCGGATGAGCGCCTCGGGATCGTGGCCGGGCGTCACGCGCCAGATGGTCTCGCGGAAGACATCGGCGAAATAGACGGCGCCATCGGGGCCGACATCGACGCCGGATCCGGGGTGGGCTGCGGCAGATTGCGCGGCGAGGAGCGCGACGGCGATGGTGCGTGTTCGCATGCTGGTGGTACGCGCGAACCGAACCGAGGTTCCAGCGTCTGTCATCCGCTCCGCTGCCCGATCATGATGCGGTGGCCGTCGGCGGTGCGGAGGCCGAACTCGCGCATGCCCCAGGGTTCGTCGGTGAGGGGCTTGGTGATGTCGGCCCCTTCGCGCTGTGCGCGGGCGAGTGCGCCGTCGATGTCGTCGGTCTCAAGGTAGGCGAAGTACTGATGGCAGCCGAGGTCGGCGGGGGGAATGTCATCGGGACACTTGCCGGCCATGATCGTGACGGCGTCGCGGTGGAGGAAGCACCATTCGTCGTCGCCGATCCATTCGGGCTCGAAGGCGAGGACGCGCGCGTACCAGTCGGCGCAGCGCTGGAGGTCGTGCACGGCGATGACGTGGCGGTTGCGGGTGATGGTCATCTGCGGCGAGCCTCGTCGGTGTCGTAGGTCGTGAGTTCGACGGTGGCCCCGCCGGGATCGGTCATGTACAGCGAGATGGCCATGCCGTGGTCCTGCACGGTGCAGGGCTCGCCGATGGCCTCGAGGTGGCGACGGGCGTCGGCGAAGCCCGCGGCGGAGACGCGGAAGGCGTAGTGGTCGATGGGGCGGTCGGCGTCTGGTGGCGCGGAGTCGCGATCGGGGTCGTGATCAGTTCGGCGCGGGAAGATGGCGACGCCGGTGCGGGAGGCACCGCGTGCGAGGAGGAAGAGCGGGCCGCTGCGCGGGCGCTCATCGGCGACGACGCGGAGGCCGAGGACGCGCTGATACCAGTCGGCGGCGGCGTCGACATCGGGCACGCGGATGGCGACGTGGTCGAGGGTTTCGATCTCGAAGGACCCCGGCATACCGGCAGTCTACCGGGGGCCGGAGGCGACCTACCATCGGGCATGCCTGCACTCACCCTGCTCATCGGACTCGTGCTCGCGCTTCTGGGCGCGTACGGGTATTTCTCGGCCGACGAGGCGGATCGCAGCGTGACGGCGCTGATCCCGGCATTCTTCGGGCTGCCGATCGCCGTGCTCGGCGCGCTGGCGCTCGCGAAGGACGGGCTGCGGAAACACGCGATGCACGGTGCGGCGGCGCTCGCGCTGCTGGGCCTCATCGGCGCCGCGATGCAGGGCCTGCCGAAGCTCGGCGCGCTCATGAGCGACCCCGAGAGCCTCGAGCGCCCGACGGCGGTGCTGATGCAGAACCTGATGGCGCTGGCGTGCTCGGTGCTCGTGGTGGCTGCGGTGTTCTCGTTCGTGAGCGCGCGGAAGAAGGCGAAGGCGTAAACGGTCCGGTTGGCCTCAGCGCATGTCGCGCGCGTGGAGCCGGCCAAGCCAGGCGTCTTCGAGTTCCTCCGTGGACATGCCGGTGACGGCGCCGAGTGAGCGACGCCCGCCTCCCCAGACGGCGCGGACGCCATCGAGCCCGCTCTGCGCTTCGATGAAGCCGACGAGACTGCCCGCGGCCGGGTAGCCGACCTCGGACGGGATGCTGTTGAATCGGCGCGTCAGGTCGTCGAGCGAAGGGAGTTCGCCTCGGTCGTGCAAGGCCGCGGCGGTGGCGTCGATGTTCTCGCCGATCCACTGGCCGGTGAGATGGACGGCGAGGCCTTCGTTGATCCACCGCTCCGGCACGCCCCACGCGTTCATGGCGACGACATGCGCGATCTCGTGGCGCAGTCCGGACGAGCCGGTGCGGGGCCAGACGAGGCACACGGCGTTCGAGATGTGGAAGCCGACGCCGTTGGTCTCCCGGCCGATGAGCGTGCGCATGCGCTCGCGCGTGTCGATGACGAAGATCGAGAGGGTCGGGTCGTAGGTGTCGAGTTCGAGGCCGCGGAGGATGAGCTCGCGCGCAGCCGCGGCCTTCGCGGCGATCTCGGGCAGCGCGCTCGCGGACTCGCTGCCGCGCTCTGAGTAGATGATGCAGCCGTTCGAGTCCGCGGCGGTCCATTCGAAGCGCGGATGCTCGCGGAGGCTGTCGAGGCTGCGCTGGGTAATGATGAGCGGGCCGCAGCCGGGGGCGAGAGTGGTGAGGGCGAGGAGGAGGAGGGTGGCGAGTGGGGGGCGCATGCGCGGAGGATAGTGGGAGTGGGGTCAGTAGCGCTCAATCGTGGCACAGCCCGGTGCGGCGGTGCGACGGCGGTCAACCGGACACTGGTCCACTGAATGGTGAGGCAGATTCACTGCCTAAGCAGATCAAGCTTTAGGTCAGTGGAAACGAACTCGGCAGCGCCGTCAGGACCAGGGAACAAGGAGGCTGCCGTAATGCCCATAGCTCGAAGGTGCCATAGGCACTTTTCCTTCAACGCCGGAGAGATCACAATCTCGATACATCCGTCGCGCCCAAGCAGGTCCTGAGCCGTGGTCCAATGATCGAGCCATGGCTTGCTCGCCACCGTGAATAGCCCTTGCTGCGCCACGAGTCGCGGGAACTGCTCGCCGTGCCGGTGATAGCACACTACCCATGCACCGGCATTCTCGACATACGCCTTTTGCATAAGTCGCGGGGCTGCTTCGCCTGGAAACACCGCGTGCCACTTGCTCTCCGCCGAAAACCGTTCGCGCACGACTCCTTCCAATGATGCTCGATTGAGAGCAAGCACGCGACCCTCGCGATCCTCGGACGATCGACACGCAAAGAACAATGCAACCCATGGTGACTCGCTCCAGTCGAGCAAGCGTGTCGGCGCCCCGTAGTGCCGCAGCACTACTTGAGCCTGCATGTCCTCGCTGAGCATTCGGTGCTCGATTGAACTCAAATGCATTGCCGCGAGCTGGCGAAACCGACGGACTGCAAGCAACTCCGCTGCCAACCGGCGCTCGAGGCCGCGATCTTCTCTGAAGTCCCGATCGATCTTCGGAATGCTCTTGCGGTCCGTTCGCGGTTCGCCACGCCAGACAAAATCGAAGTTCAGTAGCTTGGTATCAGACCCATAGACGAGCAGCTTGGCGAGATCTTCAAACGAGTCAGGTGACTGCCGGTTGACCGACTGCGATGGGTCGGAAGCTGTCACTCACAGATTCCCCCGCCGCTCCTGCTCGATCTCCAGCGCTTCGAAGAGGGCCTTGAAGTTGCCCTTGCCGAAGGACTGGCTGCCGCGGCGGCAGATGATTTCGAAGAAGAGGGTCGGGCGGTCCTGGAGGGGCTTGGTGAAGAGCTGGAGGAGGTAGCCCTCGTCGTCGGCGTCCACGAGGATGCCGAGGTTCTTGACCTTCTCGTGGTCTTCGCGGACGGCTTCGTGGCCGTGCTGGGTGAGCGTCTTGTTCACGCGGTCCCAGACGAGCTCGTAGTAGGTGTCGGGGAGGTTGAGGAAGTCGACGCCGCGGGCGCGGAGGGCGGCGACGGAGTGGAGCTCATCGTCGGTGCGCAGGGCGAGGTGCTGGACGCCGGGGGTCATGTCGTGCCACTCGAGGTACTCGAGGATCTGGCTCTTCTTCTTGCCCTCGGCGGGCTCGTTGATGGGCATCTTGATGAGGTGGTTGCCGGAGGCCATCACCTTGCTCATCAGGGCGGAGTACTCGGTGGAGATGTCCTTGTCGTCGAAATGCTTGAACATCTCGAAGCCCATGACATCCTCGTACCACTTGACCCAGTGGTTCATCTTGCCCTCTTCGACATTGCCGACGCAATGATCGACATACTTGAGGCCGCAGGGGTGCTTGCGGTTGTAGTCGTTGAGGGCGAAGTTCTCGATCCGGCGGAATTTCGGGCCGAAGTCGCCGCCCTGCTTGACCTTGGGCAGCGCGTACTCGCCGGTGCGGCTGACGAAGGTGTGGACGGCGCGCCCATAGGTCTTGATGGGGGCCATGACGACGGCGCCGCGGTCGTCGGTGTACTCGACGGGGTCGCCGGCGGGCTTGCCGCCGTTCCTGATCGCCTGCTCGTAGGCGGCGATGGCGTCGTGGACATTGAGGGCGACATCCTTCACGCCGTCGCCGTACTTCAAGACCTCCTGCTGCGCCGGGTGGTCCTTGGAGAGGCCGGTGGTGAGCAGGAAGCGGATGTTGCCCTGGGTGAGCAGGTACGAGGCCTCCTCGCGGCTGCCGGTCGTCAGGTCGGCGACCTGCTCGACCTGGAAGCCGAAGGTGTGGGCGTAGAAGTACGCGGCCTGCTTGGCGTTGCCGACGTAGAAGCGGACATGGTCCACGTCGATCAGCGCGAGCGGGTCGGCCTTGGTCGAGGTCTGCGGCTTCGTGCTTGCGGTCGTCATCTCCGAAACTCCAACACCTTGGGCGGTCTTTCGAGGCATGCGGCGGGAGCCCAGGTCCCGCTCGGTCATTCTACGGCTCCGGGCGCGTGTTTCGACCCGGGGCCGGCGTCTGCGGGCGCGGTCAGAGCAGGGGGCTCATGAGGCGGGCGATGTTCTCGGCGGCCTGCTTCCATTCGGGTCGTTTGCGCCACGCGTCGGCGTCGGCGGGGCGGGACTGCTCGATGTAACCGCGCTGTGCGGCGACGAGGGCTTCGGTGGCCTGGCGGCCGTAGGCGACCAGGCTGAGCTCGAAGTTGATGGCGAAGGAGCGGATGTCGAAGTTGGCGGTGCCGACGACGGCGAGGGTGTCGTCAACGCTGAGGGTCTTGGCGTGGAGGAGGCCGTCGGTGTGGAAGTGGATGTGGACGCCGGCGTCGAGGAGGTCGCGGAGGTAGGAGCGGCCGGCGGCGGCGACGAGCCAGTGGTCGGGGCGGGCGGGGATGACGACATGGGCCTCGACGCCGCGGAGGACGGCGATGCGGAGGCTGAGCATCAGCTGGTCGTCGGGGATGAGGTAGGGGCTGGTGATGATGACGCGCTCTTCGGCCTCTGCGATGATGGCGACGGCGAGGTCGCGGAAGTTACCGCTGACGCCGCTGGGTCCGCTTGGGACGGCCTGGATGACGGTGGAGCCGCGGGGAGGGACGTCGGGGAACCAGCGTTCGTCGTCGAGGAGTTCGCGCGTGTCGGAGCACCAGTCTTCGACGAAGACGCGCTGGAGTGAGGCGACGACGGGGCCCTCCATGCGGACGGAGAGGTCGCGCCAGGCGCCGTACTTCCCCTTGCCGTAGTCGGGGTTCACGATGTTCTGGGAGCCGGTGTAGCCGATGCGTCCGTCAATGACGGCGACCTTGCGGTGGTTGCGCAGGTCGATGCGCGCGAGGAACCGGCGGAGGGGGTTGACGGGGAGTGCGGCGCGGACTTCGACGCCGGCCTTTCGGAGGCGGGCGGCGCGGGCGCGGAAGAGGGGTTTGGAGCCGACGCCGTCGGCGAGAACGCGGCAGGCAACGCTCCTTGCTGCGGCGCGTTCGAGTGCGGCGCAGACGCGCTCGCCGGTATCGTCGGGGACGAAGATGTAATAGAGCAGGTGGACGAAGTTCTCGGCGCCGTCGATGTCGGCGCAGAGTTGTTCGATCATCGCGTCGGAGTCGGCGAACATGGCGGGGCGGTTCGCGGCGACGGGGGCGTGGCCGCCCATGGTCTCGGCGAGGCGGGCGATATCGCGGTGGGACTCGATGACCGCTTCGTGTCCGGCGGCGGATTCGATGGCGCAGACGCGTTCGGCGACGGCGCGCTGGGCGCGGTCATGGCGGGCAAGGCGGGTGCGCCCGAGGCGGGTGTCGCCGATGAGCAGAAAAAGGAAGACGCCGACCCAGGGCAGGAAGTAGATGACGACCAGCCACGAGAGGGCCGTGGTGGGGGGGCGGCGTCGCGGAACGACGACGAGCATGACCGCGCGGATCACCCACTCGCCGACCACGTAGCCGAGGGCCAGCCATTGCGCCATCGGAGCCTCCCCTGGGCGCCCGGACGGGTGGGGGCCCCGGGGTGAGTGTAAAGGTCCCGCAACTTTCCCGGACTGTCCTTGCATCTCCTCGCCAGAGCAGGTACTTTCCCCCTCGGAGTCATACCGCCCCGCACGGCGGTGCACGCACAGGGAGAGAAAGAGGTCCACAATGCTTTGGCGTATTTCGGCGTGTGCGTTGTGCGCATGCGCGCTCGCCGCCTCAGGGGCTGACGCGGGCGTCGTCAACCTTCGGACGATGGATCACGACACGCTGGAAGGCCTGACGGCGCGTTCGAGCGTGGTCGGGCTTGGTCGCGTGCAGGGTCGCGCGTTCGGCCACGGCGGATCCCGCGGCGTGGACGCGGGCAGCCGCGGCCCGGGCGCGGACGCGTCCAGCACGGTGCAGTTCAGCCTGTCGGCGCTGGCGGACGGGACGACGCGGTTCTCGCTGATCGACGCGAGCGGCGCGGAGCGTGTGCTCGTGGCTGCGCTGGGCGCGGCGCGTGAGGCGTTGTCGCTCGAGATGATCGGTCGCGAGCGCGGCGCGTTCTCGATCGCGCTGCAGAGCCTGGCGATCGACGGCCGGTCGGTGGACGGGCTGGACGGCCTCGGGTTCGGCTCGCTGCACAAGGGGCCGGGCGGCGACGCGATGCTGCTCGAGGGCCTGGACTTCGATTCGGGCTTCGAGCTGACCGGCGTGCTGGAGGTGCGCAACATGCGCGGCCTCGGCCGAAGTGACTGGCGGAATGCGCCGGTGCTGCAGGTGGCGGCGGTCGACCTCATGGAGCGCGACGCGGGGACGCCGATCCCGCTGCCGACGCCGGGCATGCTGACGGTGACGGGCCTGACGGCGCTCGCCGCGCTGCGCCGCAGGCGCTGACTCAGCCGACATTTCGACCACTTCCGCGGACGCCGGCGCGAGGGAGCGCCGGCGTCCGCTGTGCTATCGTGGCGGCATGGTGAAGAAGGTCTACGAGTCGCCGCGTGCCGTGATGGCGGAGCTGCAGGACCGGGGCGTCATCCGCGACGGCATGACCGTCATGGCGGGGGGCTTCGGGCTGTGCGGGATTCCCGAGCAGCTGATCATCGCGCTGCGCGACACCGGCGTGAAGGGGCTCACCTGCATCAGCAACAACGCGGGCGTCGATGACTGGGGCCTCGGGCTGCTGCTGCAGACGAAGCAGATCCGGAAGATGATCTCGTCGTATGTGGGCGAGAACGACGAGTTCGCGCGCCAGTTCCTCGAGAAGGAGCTGGAGGTGGAGTTCAACCCGCAGGGGACGCTTGCCGAGCGCATCCGCGCGGGCGGCGCCGGCATCCCGGCCTTCTTCACGCCGACGGGCTACGGCACCGTCATCGCGGAGGGGAAGGAGACGCGCGAGTTCGACGGGCGCCCCTATGTGATGGAGACCTGGCTGCGCTCGGACCTGTCGCTGGTGAAGGCGGATGTGGCCGACCGATCGGGGAACCTCGTCTACCGGAAGACGGCGCGGAACTTCAACCCGATGATGGCGCAGGCGGGGAAGGTGACGGTCGCGGAGGTGGATCGGATCGTCGAAGTCGGCGAACTCGAGCCGGATCAGGTGCACACGCCGGGGGCGTATGTGGACATGATCGTGGTGACCGAGAGCGAGAAGCGGATCGAGCAGCGGACGGTGCGGAAGAAGTAGGGGATTCACCGCGGAGGCGCGGAGGGCGCGGAGCAATGCATCTGCGCGCAGGCGCGCGGCCCCGGGGCGCCCCGGAGCCGTCGGCCCGGCGATCGTGCGATCGCTTAGTCCTGCTTCTTCTCGTTCCAGACGGTGGCGTTCGTCTCGCCCGAGCCGGCGGGGGCGGTGAGTTCGACCGTGCCCATGGCCTCGTCGGTGACGAACTTCATGCGGTGGCCGTCGATGGTCTCGCCCTCGAAGACGCCGGGCTGGATCTCTTCGAGTTCGACCTGGTACTCGTTGCCGTCCTCGTCGGTGATGACGCCCTTGAAGACGCCGGCGTACCAAGTGGCGGCGCCGACGGCGGAGGCGGCGAGGAGTGCGACGCCGGCGCCGATGGCGAGGCGGACGCCGGAACGATGGGTGGGAGTGCGCATGGTGCGCTCCTTGGTGATGGCGTCGAGATCCGGCGCGCGCCACTCGCGTTCGCCGAGGCTCGACAGTGCGTCGTTGAGCGGGTCGTGTGTCATTGATGTGTCTCCGGAGCGCCGTCGAGGCGCTCGAGTTCCTGTCGCATGGCGTCGCGCCCGCGCTTGAGGCGCGACTTCACGGTGCCGACGGGGCGGCCGATCGCGCGGGCGGTCTCTTCGACGCTGAGTTCTTCGAGGTGGTGGAGGACGATGACGGCCTGGAAGCGCGCGGGCAGCGCGAGCAGGGCGCGCTGCGCGCGGTCGGCGGCGTCGGATGTGTCGGGCTGCGCGTGTTCGAGGTCGGGGGGCATGGGGCGGCGTCGGCGGCGGCGCCAGTCGCGCGCCCAGCGGTTGGCGTGGTTGGTGGCGACGCCGTAGAGCCAGGCGCGGAGGCCGGCGCCGGTGTCGCGGTAGCGATGGAGGGAGCGCATGGCGGTGAGGAAGACCTCGCCGGCGAGGTCCTCGGCGTCGTGGGGGTCGCCGGTGCGCCGGCAGAGGTAGCGGTAGATCGCCTCGTGGTGGCGCTCGTAGAGGCGGGCGAAGGCGGCGGGGTCGCGCCGGGCGCAGGCGATGCACGCGGCTTCGATATCGGGCGGCTCGTCGCGCGTCCGGACGAGGGCGGTCATCGAGGCGTGCGTCGTCATCGGCGGGCGGCTCCGCGGGGGCGTGTCGGTGGGCACACACCTAGATGCCGGCAGCGGGGCGTTCGGTTCCCTTGTGGGAGGAAGAATTCACCGCGGAGGCGCGGAGGGCGCGGAGAGAACCGTCGGTGGCGCGGCTGATCCTGCACTTCGCCGAGCCTCAGTGCAGGCTTCCGGGCGCCGGTATGATGCCCCTATGCCACTGACACGCGATCAGATCACGCAACGGGCGGCGAAGGAGCTGCGGGACGGGTTCGTCGTGAACCTCGGCATCGGGATGCCCACACTGGTGGCCAACCACATCCCCGAGGGGATGCAGGTGTGGCTGCAGTCGGAGAACGGGCTGCTCGGGATCGGGCCGTGTCCCTACGAGGGGGAGGAGGACCCGGACCTGATCAACGCCGGCAAGCAGACGATCACGACGGTGCCTGGGGCCGCGTTCTTTTCGAGCAGCGAGTCGTTCGAGATGATCCGCGGCGGGCATGTGCAGCTTGCCATCCTCGGCGCCATGCAGGTGAGCCAGGAGGGCGACATCGCCAACTGGATGATCCCCGGCAAGATGATCAAGGGGATGGGCGGCGCGATGGACCTCGTCGCCGGCGTCAAGAAGGTCGTCGTGACGATGGAGCACAACGCCAAGGACGGCAGCGCAAAGATCCTGACCGAGTGCACGCTGCCCCTGACGGGCGTGCGCTGCATCGACATGATCATCACGGATCTGTGCGTGCTGAAGATGGACGAGCAGAAGCGGCGCTTCCGCCTCGTCGAACTCGCGCCGGGCGTGACGACCGACGAGGTGCTCGAGAAGACCGAGGCGGAGATCCTGACGGATGCGCCGGCGGCGGTGGTTGAGGTCTGACGCCCGATGGGGTTCGACACCTCGGTCCTGCTCTACACGCCGACGAACCCACCGCCGAAGGTGACGACTGGAGACCTTGCCGGATTCGTGCGGGCAGTTGACGCGACCGGGGTCCTCACAGAAGGGCGCCGAGCGCTGAAAGTCATCTTCGGCAAGCGAATCGACAAGGACTCGCGTGGAGTCGTTGAGCATCACGGCGTTCTCGGCCTTCCGGGAATGTTCCGCGTTTCGACGCGCACCAGTGACATCGAGGCCGACGATCTACCGTCCCTTGCGGCGCTCGCATCGAAGCTCGATGAACACGGCGCGACGATCTACCGTGCCTTTCTCCGGCTAGGCCTCTTGAACGAATCGACCTATGCGCGGCTCAAGGAGCGCATCGGCGGCGCGGAGTCGGTCGCGCCGGATGCAGTGAGCTTCGAACTCGGGCCAATACAGGTCGGCGATCTTGGATCTGATGCGGATGCGCTCGTCGGTTGGATGGGCATGTCGTTCTACGCCCCCGGGCTCTCGGCGCCCTCCGGCGATTACCGCACGGTCGTCGATGTGATCCGGACGGACCCCGACCTTGTGGATTTGGCGGTGTGCGTTTCTGACCACTGGCGACTTCCTCCGGTGCGATTGAAGCGAAGCCTCGCACGCGGGCGCGAGCGCCTGGGCGCCCTCTGGCCCTACGACACCGTGGACATCACCGATCCGTGGGTGTGGGGCGTCAGCGTCAGCTGAACATCCTGCGCAGCCACTCCCCGAACGAGAACTCGCTGAGGTTCTTGAGTTCGCCGGCGTCGAGGTAGACGCCGCCGCAGGCGGGACAGGTTTCGTAGCCGATGTGGTGCTGCTTCACATCGTGGACGTGCACCATCGGTTCGCCGTCGCGCGGGCAGTCGATTTTCACCTTGCGATCGGCGCCGGGGCTGGGGGCGTGGGTGTCGAGCTTCGCGACGAGGGCCGTGTTGCGGAGGATGTGGGCTTCTTGCTCGAGGTCGAAGAACATGCCGCCGCAGGTGGGGCAGCGGTCCACGATGATGCCGTCGCAGTCGACCTTCTGCATGCGGGCGCCGCACTTGGGGCAGTCGATCGTGCCTTTGCGGGCGGTGCGGGGTGAGGAATCGTGTGTCGCCATGGCGCCCTCCGATGGAGGATGCTATCGGCCCCGGGGTGGAAATCGCTCGAACGCGTGAACCGCGCGTGCTCGGGCGGCGACCTTGGGGGGATTCGGGGACGAAGGAGCCGCCGTGGCCCGGGATGCACGCGCCATCGAGGACGAACTGCTGGTGCTCGCGGCCCAGGACGGGGACGCGCGGGCGCTGGAGTCGCTGGTCCGGCGCTGGGACGGATCGCTGCGCCGGTACGCACAGCGGTTGACGGGCCGGGCGGATGCGGCGCAGGACGCGGCGC
>JBICHM010000336.1:0-8258 GCA_043101835.1 Phycisphaerales bacterium
CCAGTGACGCGTCGGCGGGGAATGCGGCGTCGGCATACGGCCTGGACGACTTGCCCCGTGTAAGCGATCCGGACCGGACGCTTTACCGAGCGTTCTCGCTCGAGCGCGGCTCGGTGAATCAACTCTTCGGCCCCCGCGTGGTATTGCGCGGCGTCGTGGCGACGCTGCGCGGGCACTTCGTCGGCGCACTCGACGGCGACGGCTTCCAGATGCCCGGCGTCTTTCTCGTGGCGGATGGCGCCATCGTCGCGGCGTTCCGTCACCGCCTCGCCAGCGACCGCCCGGATTACACCGGGATCGCGTGCGATTCCGGCGCCTGCGCTATCGAGCCCACCCCCGCGGGCGCAGGATCAGCGTGATCGCGCCGCTCCGACAGCGCGGCCGCCTCCCGCAGCCGTCCGGCGAGCGAACACCGCCGGCCGATCGGCGCCCGGTCTTTCTCACAGGCGCAACCGGGTACATCGGCGGCCGGCTCGGGCGCGTGCTCCTCGATCGGGGTTGCTCGCTCCGCTGCCTCACTCGGTCTCGCAAAAAGCTTCTCGCCCGGCCGTGGGCGGACGATCCGCGTGTCGAGATTACTGAAGGCGATGGCGCGGACGAAGCGCTGCTCACCGAGGCGATGCGCGGCTGCGGTGTCGCCTACTACCTGATTCACTCGATGGTTGTCGCCGGTGAGTCATACGCTGAGCGCGATCGGGAGATGGCCGAGGTCTTCGCCCGGGCGGCAAAAAGCGCCGGGGTTGAACGGATCATCTACCTGGGCGGCCTGGGCGAATCCGGCGAACGGCTCAGCCGCCACCTCCACTCGCGCCGCGAGGTGGAAGATGCGCTCGCCTCTGCTGGCGTCCCGGTCACGACGCTGCGCGCCGCCATGATCATCGGCAGCGGCTCCGCATCGTTCGAGATCCTGCGCTACCTCACCGAGCGGCTCCCCGTCATGGTCACGCCCCGATGGGTGCGGACGGAATGCCAGCCCATCGCGGTGCGCAATGTCCTTCACTACCTCGCCGAATGCCTCGACACGCCCCAGACGACCGGGCGCACCATCGACATCGGCGGGCCTGAGGTCTTCTCCTACGGCGAACTCATGCAGATCATGGCTCGCGCACGGGGCCTCCGGCCGCGGGTGATCATTCCGGTTCCCGTGCTCACCCCGCGCCTCAGTTCGCTCTGGATCCACCTCGTGACGCCGATCGACTCGCGCCTCGCCCGGCCGCTGGCGGAGGGGCTGCGCAACCGCGTGGTGTGTCGCGACGCCGAGGCGACGCGCCTGATGCCTCAGCGTCTGCTGACCGTGCGCGAATCAATCGATGCGGCGCTCGGCAAGGTTCGCAGCGGCCAGGTCGAGACGGCCTGGTCGAATGCAGGCCCGCTTCCGGGAGACCCGAACTGGGCAGGCGGCACCACGTTCGTCGATCGTCGATCGCTCGAGGTCGATGCGCCGGCCGAGGCGACCTACCGCGCGGTCTGCCGCATCGGCGGCGGGGAGGGGTACTACGCCGCGGACTGGCTCTGGCGCGTGCGCGGCTGGATGGATCGGCTGCTCGGCGGCCCGGGCCTTCGTCGAGGCCGGCGCGATCCGGAGCACGTCGGCTACGGCGAGGCGCTCGACTTCTGGCGCGTCACCGGCATCGAGCCGCCGAAACGCCTCGAACTCCGCGCGGAAATGTGGGTGCCCGGCGAGGCCGAACTGGAGTTCACGATCGAACCCCTCGGGCCCCGACGCTCGCGCCTCGTGCAGACCGCGCGATTCAAGCCGAAGGGTCTGCTCGGGATCGCATACTGGTACGCCGTGGTTCCCCTGCACAACATCGTCTTCAGCGGAATGCTCCGCGGCGTGGCGCGCTCCGCTACCCGTCTTGCATCGGCCACCGACAGCGCATCCGGCTCCGCCGCATCGTCTCGCGAGAAGGAACGCGCATCGTGAACGCCGAGCAGATCGTCCTCATCGTCCATGCGGCGAGCACGCTAATGATGACGGGCCTCATCTGGTTCGTGCAGGTCGTGCATTATCCGTTGTTTGCGCGCGTCGGCGCCGAGGGTTTCCCGATCTATGCCGGCCTGCACCAACGCCTGACGACGACCGTTGTCGGACCGCTGATGCTCGCGGAGGCGGCGACCGCCGTCTGGCTCGTCTTCAGCCCGCCCGCGGACGCCCCGCCCGGCCTGACCATGCTGGGCGTCTCGCTGGTTGCGGTGATCTGGCTCTCCACAGCGCTCGTGCAGGTGCCCTGCCACCAACGGCTCGAACATGGCTTCGACGCGTCCGTCGCGCGACGTCTCGTCCGGACGAACTGGCTGCGCACGGGAGCATGGACGATGCGATCCGGCGTTGCGCTCGCGCTCCTGCTTGCCGGAGGCGCAGCTGGATGAGCGTGTTCCCCCGCATGCGCGTCCGCGGCTCGGTCGACACACTGCTCGTCGTCTTCGGCGATCAGCTCGACCTTCGCGCGCCGACGATCCGATCGCTGCGCAAGGACGGCGACGCCGTGCTGATGATGGAGGTGCGCGACGAAGCGACCCATGTGCCCAGCCACCTGCAGCGCATTGCGCTCTTCCTCAGCGCGATGCGCCACTTCGCTCTCGCCCTGCACGAGCGGGGCTATCGCGTGCACTATGTCCCGCTCGATGACGACGACAACACCCGCGCCTTCGACGGCGAGTTCCGACGCGCCGTCGAAGCGCTCGCGCCGAAGCGCATTGTGGTCGTGCATCCCGGCGAATGGCGCGTGCTGCGCATGGTCGAGGCATGGCAGGACGACCTGGACACCGAGATCGAGATCGTTGACGACGACCACTTCCTCTGCCCGCTCGAAGAGTTCAGCGCATGGGCGGAGGGACGCAAGTCCCTCGTCCTCGAGCACTTCTACCGCGACATGCGCAAGCGCCTCGGCGTGCTCGTCGATGACGATGGCAAGCCGGTGGGCGGCGAGTGGAACTTCGATAAGCAGAATCGCGAGGCCTTCGACAGCGAGCCCGACCTGCCATCCCCGTACCGCGCCCGTCCGGACGATGTGACCAAAGAGGTGCTCGCGCTGGTCCGCAAGAGCTTCCCGGACGCCCCCGGGTCGATCGAGGATTTCGGCTGGCCGGTGACGCGCGCTGAGGCCCGTCGCGCGCTCAAGGATTTCATCGAGCATCGCCTCCCGAAGTTCGGCGACCACCAGGACGCCATGTGGACCGGCGCCGCGTTCGTGTACCACGCCCTCCTCTCTCCGGCGCTCAATCTCAAACTCCTCGACCCGCGCGAGGTGTACGAAACGGCCATCGAGGCGCACGACGCCGGGCGTGCGCCGATCAACGCTGTCGAGGGCTTCGTGCGCCAGATCATCGGGTGGCGCGAGTTCATTCGCGGCGTCTACTGGCACGAGGGGCCCGGCTACGCCGATCGCAACGAGCTCGATCAGCACGGCGAACTGCCCAAGCTCTATTGGACCGGCGACACCGACATGCGCTGCATGCGCGAGTGTGTCGGCCAGGTCCTCGAGCATGCGTACGGCCACCACATCCAGCGCCTGATGGTGACCGGCAACTTCGCCCTGATCGCCGGCGTGGCGCCCAATGCGATCAGCGACTGGTACCTGGCGATGTACGCCGACGCGGTCGACTGGGTCACACTACCAAACACGCTGGGCATGGTGATGCACGCCGACGGCGGCGTGGTCGGCACGAAGCCCTACGCCGCGAGCGGGCAGTACATCAAACGCATGAGCAACTACTGCGCACACTGCCGCTACGACCCCGGCGCGCGCACCGGCGACGACGCCTGCCCCTTCACCGTGTTCTACTGGGACTTCCTCATCCGGAACGAGTCGCGCTTCGCCGACAATCGCCGCATGAAGCTCATGTACAGCCACGTCCGGAAGATGGATCGCGACCAACGCACGGAAATCACCGTGTCCGCGAGGCGACTGCGGAAACGCCTCGGCGTGGACGGCTGATCGAGGCGCCCGCTGTCAGGTAGACTGTGGCCTCCCTCCCCCCTCCCGGAGCACTCCCAGTGATTCGCCGGTTTCTGTGCGGATTCATCCTGATCGGTGCGTTCGTCGGCTTCCCTGCGCCCGGGCACCAGGATCAGCCTGGTCAGGCGTCGCAGGCCGGCGCAGCCCCGTCGATCACGATGGCGGACCTCGACGCGTTGAAGAACGCCGCGGACGCCATTGAGGACCCGGAGCGGAAGCAGCAGGTCGAGGAGACCTACGCGACCGCAAAGAGCCTCATCGAGCAGGCGCGATCGGTCGAGGCCGAGGCGGCCCGCTTCGAGAAGGAACGGGCCGAGGCGCCCGCGCTGCTCGAGACCATCCGGCAAGAGCTCGCCCAGCCCGCGACCGAGCGATCGGCGAGCCTGCCCGAGAACCCCACGGTTGACCAGGTGCAGCAGGCCGTCACGCAGGCGCAGGCCGAACTGACGACGGCGCAGCAGCAGGTCCGCGATCTCGAAGCCGAACAGACGAGGCGCACGACGCGCCGTGACGCCATCCCCGGCGAGCTCGCCCAGGCCCGGCAGCAACTCACCGATCTCGCTGAGCAGCCCGAGGCGGCTGCCGAAGGCGAGCCCGTCGAGATCACGAATCTGCGGCGCGCCGAGCGCCAGGCGCAGCGCCGGCTCTATGAGGCGCAGATCAGGCGCCTCGAGCGGGAACTGGCCAGCTACGACGCGCGCCGCGAGTTGCTCCCGGCCCGTCGCGACCGCGCCGTCCGGCGCGTCAACGAACTGCAGCGCCTCGTCGATGGGCTGCAGACGACCCTCAACGAGACGCGCCGTCAGGAGGCCGAGCGCAGCGCCGAGCAGGCACAGGAGGCGCTTCGTGCCGCCGCGGGCGCCAGCGAAGCCATCCGCACGCTCGCCGAGGAGAACGCCGAGTTCGCCGCGCTTCGCACCGGCGACACCGGCGTCCCGACGCGGCTCAGCGAGGCGCGCCGGCAGCGCGACAATGCACGCGCGGCCCTCGACTCCCTCGCGCGCAACTACGTGCGCGTGCGCGATCTCATCGGCGACATCGGCCTCACCAACACCGTCGGGATCACCCTTCGGGCCTTCCGGAACGACCTTCCGAATGTCGATCGGCTCGACCGACGCATTGGCGCCCGGCAGGCGGTCGTGCAGAGCGCCATTTACCAGCTCTATGACCTCGAGCAGCAGCGCCGCGACCTTGCCGACCTCGAGTCCGAGGTGACAGCCGCCGTCGCCGAGTACCGCGAGCAGACGCCGGGCGCCTCCAACGCCGAGATCGAAGCCGTCACGACCGAAGCCCGGCAGATCCTGCAGAATCGTGTTGCGCTGCTCGACGACGCGATCCGTGACTACAGGGCCTATCGCGAACTGCTCCTCGAACTCGACGCCTACGAGCGCCGCCTTCGCGACGCCACCAAGGCGTTCGACGCCTTCATCGCCGAGCGGGTGCTCTGGATCGCCAGCGCGCGCCCGATCGACGCCGGCGACTTCACCGAGGCGCTCGACCGCCTCCAGTGGAGCTTCGACCCCGACGCGGTGTCGACCGGCGCAGGCGCCATCTGGACCGACTGGCGTCAGCGCCCGGTGCGCCCGCTCTTCGCGCTGGCGCTCGTCGCGATCATCCTCTACGTCCGCCGACAGATCGGCATCAACTTCCGGCGCTCCGCGACCCGTGAAGTCGGACCGCTGCGCGGCGCGCTCGAGGGCGCAGCCCTCGCCGTGCTGATGGCGGCAGCCTGGCCCGCGTTCGCGCTCCTTGGCGCATGGATGCTGCGCGGCGGCGCGCTGGTCTCCGGCGCGCCCACCGTCCGCATGGGAACGCTCGCGCAGTCGCTCGAGGGCGCAGCGATCCTGCTGTTCCTCCTCCGGTTCGTACAGATCGTCTGCCGCCCCGGCGGGTACGCAGTCACGCGCCTCAACTGGCGCGAGACCGTCGCAACGTCGATCCGCACACGCCTGCGCTGGTACACCCCGGTGGCCGTCCTGCTCGCGGTCGTCGCGCTTACGGCGCCGCTGGACGTCGGCGACACCGGTGTCAACGCACCAGATCCCACCTCGCTGCGGCGGCTGGCCAGCACCTCCTTCATGTTCGCCACCTCGCTGGCGCTCTGGGGCATCTTCCGCCCGCGCGGCCCCGTGATGGCGCACATCCGCCTTTCAAGCCGGGGTGGATGGCATGCTCGCCTCCGCTTCCTCTGGCTCGCGATCATCGTCGGCGGCCCCGTGGTCATCGCCGGCCTCTCTCTGGCGGGATATGTCTACACGGGCGTCGAGCTCGGCCGCCGCCTGTTGGGATCGTTGTGGGTGCTCGCTGGAATCATCATTCTCCAGAGTGCGCTGATGCAGTGGCTGGTCAGCGCGCGACGCAAGCTCGAACTCGAGCAGGCGCGCCGCAGGCGAGAAGCCGCCGAACTGGAGGAAGAGGAAGACACGCCCGGTGGCGAGGGCAGCGTCCGGCCCGCTGAGGAGACCGACCTCGCCGCCCTCGACACCCAGACCCGCCGCCTGTTCAGAAGCGGGTTCGCGATCACCGCCGTCGTCTTCCTCTGGCTCATCTGGGCCGACGCGGCGCCGGCGCTCCGCATGCTCGAGCGCGTCGAGCTCTACCCACGCTTCGGCGAGGTCGCCTCCGTCGAAGAGGTCCGCGACAACGCCGCCGACTCCATCCTCGATCTGAGCGGTTACCAGGATCGCACGCCCGCGCAGCAGCCCGCCGAAAGCACGACAGCCCCCACCCAGGCAGGCGGCGCGCAAACGACGCAGGGCGGCTCGGGCGCCACTTCGTCGATCCCGGGCCCGACCGGCGCCATGCTCTCCTCGGGTTCGTCCGGTGACGCTTCGAGCGCGGACGCATCGGTCGTGAACCGCCTTACGCTCGGCCAGGTGCTCCTTGCGGCCCTCGTCGGCATCGTCGCGATCGCCGGGAGCCGCAACCTCCCGGGCCTCATCGAGATCACGCTCCTGCAGCGCCTCGACCTCGATTCCGGCCTGCGGAACGCCATCACGGCCCTCGTCCGCTACACGATCGCAATCGTGGGCGTCTTCATGGTCTTCAGCCTCGTCGGCTTTGGCTGGTCCAAGGTGCAATGGCTCGCCGCGGCCCTCACCTTTGGCCTCGCGTTCGGGCTTCAGGAGATCTTCGCCAACTTCGTGTCGGGCCTGATCATTCTCCTCGAACGCCCGATCCGAATCGGCGACACCGTGACGGTCGGCGATGTCTCCGGCGAAGTTTCGCAGATTCGCTTCCGCGCAACGACGATCACCGATTGGGATCGCAAGGAACTCGTCGTCCCGAACAAGGAGTTCATCACCACGCGCCTTGTGAACTGGACGCTCACCGACCCCGTCACGCGGATCAAGATTCCCGTCGGAATCGCGTACGGATCCGACGTGCAGAAGGCGACCGACATCATGCTGCGTGTCGCGCGCGGCTACGCCAATATCCTCAACGAGCCGGCGCCCCAGGCGCTCTTCCTCGGGTTCGGAGACAACTCGCTGAACTTCGAGATGCGCGTGCACATCCCGCACATGCGCCACCTCATCGAAGTGCGCGACGCGATGCACCGCCAGATCGACGCCGAGTTCCGCAAGGCCGGCATCGAGATCTCCTTCCCGCAGCGCGACCTCCACCTCCGTTCGGTCTCCGACGGCGCCGCCAAGGCCATCGTCGCCGGGCTGCGCCCGAAGCGAACCGAGGCGGACGACGCCGGTGACGCCGAGGCGCGGCCCACCGAATGACCGCGCCGGGCGCGGTATGCTGCGCCCATGGAGTGGCACGACATGCTGCTGCGACTCATCGCCGCCGCGGCCCTGCCCGCCGCCATCGGGTGGGATCGCGAGGCGCGTCGCAAGCCCGCGGGCCTGCGCACGCACATGCTCGTCGGCCTCGGCGCCGCGGGGTTCGTCGTCATCGGCCTCTCGATGCTCGAACGCCCGCCCGCAAGCGAAGGCGATGTTCTCACCCTGGATCCGCTCCGACTCCTTGACGGGCTGATCGGCGGAATCGGATTCCTCGGCGCCGGGTCAATCATTCAGGCGCGCGGGCGGGTCGAAGGCGTCACGACCGCCGCGGGCATCTGGTCCGCCGCCGCGATCGGCGCCGCGTGCGGCGTCGGTCGGTACGACCTCGCGCTGATGCTGACCGTCCTCGCCGCGATCGTGATGCTCGCGTTTATCCCGGTGAAGGCGCGCATCGTTGAGGCGAGCGATGGGGACGGCGGCGAGCGCGGGGACGCCTGATGCGCGCCGCCGTCGCAGCCCTCGCCATCGCCGCGCTCTGCGCCTGTGCCCCAGGCGATACGCC
>JBICHM010000337.1:0-2851 GCA_043101835.1 Phycisphaerales bacterium
CGTGTGCTCTTCCGATCTCTCCGCATCCGCGGCGCCGGGCAGCCGAGCGCAGGCGCGGGCGCGCCCGGCGACCTGATCATCACGCTCCGCCTCGGCCCGCACCCGCTCTTCCGGCGCGACGGGCTCGATGTCACCATCGATCTCCCGCTCACGATCGTCGAGGCAACCATCGGCGCCACCGTCCCCGTGCCGACGCCCTCCGGCCTGGTCGACCTGACAGTCCCGCCCGCCACCGCCGGCGGCTCGCGTCTGCGCATCAAGGGCAAGGGGGTCGAGACCGACGACGGCAGACGCGGCGACTTCTACGCAGTCGTGCGCGTCGTCCCGCCGAAGGACCTGAGCGCCGCCGACGAGCGCGTGCTGCGCGACCTGGCGACGAGGCTTCCCTCGCCACGCTCCGGCCCGGAATGGAAAAAGTGACTTAGAACGCCTGCGCGAGCGTCACCATGCCGCCGCCGAGAGAGCGCGCGGCGACCTCCGCCTGGTGGCGATCCGCGAACTGCCCGACCTGCACGAGGTAGAGCAGCGACCCCCGCCCATTCGCCGTCGGTGAGATCCGCGGCCGCCCCAGCCCGGCGCTCGCGGCACGCTGTCGCACCGTCGAGGCCGCCTCCTCCGCATTGCTGCGCGTGCTGAAGGCGCCCACCTGCACGGTGTAGAACGATTGCATCGTCCGGCGCGTGTCCGCCGTGGCGACGCCGGAGGTCGCCTGGCGTCGCGCTTCGAGATGGGCACGGCCCGCAAAGGCCGCGGCCCGGTCGCCGTCCAGCCCGTTGAGCTGATCCGCCGCCTTCGCGAACTTGCGCGAGGCCTCCGCGTCGCGCCCGCGATCGCGCGCGATCAGGCCGAGGGCGGCGGAGGCGCGCCCGGCGATCTCGGGGTTCGCGTTCGATTCCAGCGGCTCGAGCCAGACGATCGCCTCGTCGTAACGCCCGAGCGCGTGGGCGCTCAGTCCGGCGGTCAGGGCCGCGCGATCGCGCTTCGCGCCCGTCGAGCGCGAGGCGTCGCGCCGGGCGGCGACGAGGGCGGATTCGTACCGCCCCTCCGCGTACGCGCTCCCCGAGCGCGAGCCCGAGGCGCAGCCCCCGGCCAGCACGAGCAGCAGCGTCGCCGCGATGGCGGCGCCGACCAGTCCGAACCCTCTCCCGCGTGCCTGCATATCCAGCGACTCCGGCGTCCGAGGAACTCGACCGGTAGGCTATCGACGCCCCCGGCGCGAACGCTCCAACAGCGCCCGCACACCCCCCGAGGACACCGCCCGATGAGCGTCCACTGGCCCATCCTTCGCCGCCTGCTCGCCCACCCCCTCCGCGTCTGCGCGATCGACGACCGGCGCTCCTGGCGGGGGATCGACCTCGTCGTCGGCGCCATGCACCTCGCCGATCGCATCGAGCGGGAGTCGTCGGGCGACAAGGTGGCCGTCTTTCTGCCCACCGGCGGCGCCTTCGCGATGGCCGCGCTCGCCTGTTGGAGCCTCGGGCGCACCCTCGTGCCCCTCAACTACCTCCTCAGCCAGGAGGAGGTCGAGTGGATCATCCGGCACAGCGGGGCCGACATCGTCATCTCTGCCGAGGCCATCGCCGACGCCCTCGGCTGGGCGCCGACCAACGCCAACCTCGTGAACCTCGAAAAGGTGTCGTTCAAGGGCTTCCCGTCGCCGCGCATCCCGGCGACGGCGAAGGCCGACGACCTCGCGGCCCTGCTCTACACCTCCGGCACGAGCGGGCGCCCCAAGGGCGTCATGCTCACGCACGGCAATGTGCGCGCGAATGTCAGCCAGATCCGGCGCTGGGTCACACTGACCACCGACGACATCGTCCTCGGCGCCCTGCCCCAGTTCCATTCCTTCGGCTTCACGGTGCTGACGGCGCTGCCCCTTATGACCGGCATGAAGGTCGTCTACACCGCGCGCTGGGTGCCCAAGCGCGTCATCGAACTTATCCGCGAGCACAAGCCGACGATGTTCGTTGGCTTGCCGTCGATGTACAACGCGCTCCTGCGCGTGAAGTCGGCCGAGTCCGACGATTTCGACTCCTTCCGCTACATCGTCTCCGGCGGCGAGCCGCTGCCGGACGCCGTCTTCAACGCCTTCGAAGAGCGCTTCGGCGTGCGCATCCACGAGGGGTACGGGCTGACCGAGACATCCCCGGTCACCAACTGGCTGCGCCCCGAGGAGTTCCGGCGCCACAGCGTCGGGCGCGCGGTGCCCGACTGCCGCATCCGCATCGTGCACCCCGAGACGGGGCGCGAGCTCGGCCCCAATCGCGAGGGCGAGATCCGCATCGCCGGCCCCAACATCATGGCCGGCTACTACCGCGACCCCGAGCAGACGGCCTCCGTCTTCGATGACGAGGGCTGGTTCCGCACCGGCGACATGGGGCGCCTCGACCCCGACGGCTTCCTCTACATCACCGGACGCATCAAGGAGATGCTCATCATCGCCGGCGAGAATGTCTTCCCGCGCGAGATCGAGGAGGTCCTCAACCGCCACCCGGCGGTGCAGGACAGCGGCGTCGTCGGCGAGCCCGACGACCTCCGGGGCGAGATCCCCGTCGCCTTCGTCGAACTCGCCGAGGGAGCGTCCTTCGACGAGGCGGCGATCCGCGATTTCTGTTTCGAGAGCCTTGCCCGCCACAAGATCCCGCGGCGCATCGTGCGCCTCGACGCCCTGCCCCGGAACCCGACGGGCAAGATCATGCGCCGGCGCCTGAAGGAGCTCCTCGCCGAGGCCGGCTCACCGGAGGCGGTGGCCGACGGGCAGAGCGGCTGAGGGCAAAAACAACGCCGCCCGCGGGGCGTGCCTCGCACACCCAGCGGGCGGGAAATGCCCGGGAGAGGATTCGAACCTCCA
>JBICHM010000338.1:0-2729 GCA_043101835.1 Phycisphaerales bacterium
TACGCCTCGCCCGAGATCCACGCCGCCCTCCCCGTGCGCGAGAGCGACGCGAGTCAGCGCGAGATGCTCGCCGTGATGCGGGGCGTGCGCCCCGTCGCCCTGCTCGTTCACCCCGAGGTCGAGATCGTCGAAGGACGCCCGCCGGAATCGGGGCGCGACGAACTGATGGTCGGCGCCCTGGCCGCCACGCGCCTGGGCCTGCCCGAATCGCGCCTCGCGATCGGACAGACGCTGCACTTCGATGACCGCGACTGGACGATCGTCGGGCGCTTCCGCGCGCCCGGCACGGTCATGGACGCCGAGGTGTGGCTGCCCCTGGTCGATCTGCAGGTGGGCGCAAGCCGCGAGTCGTCGCTCTCGTGCGTCATCGTCACGCTCGAGGAGGCGACCTTCGCCGATGTGGACCTTTTCGCCAAGAGCCGGCTCGATCTCGAACTCAGCGCGATCCGCGAGACCGACTACTACGCCTCCATCGCCGGGTTCTTCGCGCCGATTCGCGCGATGATCGTCGTGACGGCGATCCTCATCGCGATCGGCGGGGTGCTGGGCGGGCTCAACACCATGTACGCGGCCTTCGCCTCGCGCGTGCGGGAGGTGGGCGCCCTGCAGGCGATGGGCTTCACACGCCGGGCGATCGCGATGAGCCTCGCCGAGGAGTCCGTCTTCGCCGCGGCGAGCGGCGCGCTCGTGGGCGTGGCGATCGGCCTCGCGCTGCTCGACGGCCTCGCCGTGCGCTTCTCGATGGGGGCCTTCGCGCTGGAGATCGATGCGCCGGTGGTGCTCGCCGGCGTGCTCGGGGGGCTGGTCGTCGGCCTCGTCGGGGCGGCGCCGCCGGCGGTTCGCTGCCTGCGCCTCCCGATCCCCGACGCCCTCAAGTCGTTCTGAATCCACACCCTCCACAGGAGTTGACCATGCATCGCATCGTGACCGGGTTCGTGCTGGCGGCGCTCGCGCTGACCGGCTGTTCGGAAGAGGCCTCGCCCGAGGCGACCGCCCAGGGCGAGGCGTCGCCATCGTGGACGCTGGCCAGCGCGCCCGAGGGCGCGGTGGGCGTCGTCGAAGTCAGGGCAGCCGCGCAGGAGGGCGACAGCGTCGTCATTCGCGGGCGCATCGGCGGGCGCGCCGAGCCGATCAGCGACGGCAGCCCCGTCTTCACGATCATGGACCTCTCGCTGGCCTACTGCGGGCAGGCCTCGGACGACGGCTGCACCACGCCCTGGGACTACTGCTGCGAGACGCCCGAGGCCATCGCCGCCCACGCCGCCACGGTGCAGGTGATCGGCATCGAGGGTGGCGCGCTGACCGGCCTTGCGGCGCTGGATGAGGTCGTGGTCGTCGGCACGGTCGGCCCCCGTCCGACGCCGGCGGTGCTGACGATCATCGCCACGGGCGTCCATCGCGTCGGGGGCTGATCCGGGGGGCGTTCGGAACCCCCGGCGGCGCGAGGGCGTATGATCGGCCGGTTGCCCCCATTGGCGGGCGGCGGTAGCGTTGCGCGCCGGTCTGGTGGGCCGGAATGCTGAAATCTGAACGCCCCGGGAGTGGGGCGGAGGCAGTCGCGATGGCGAAGATGTTCTACACGCTGGATGAGGCCGCGGAGCGCCTGAAGAAGAGCCCCGACGAGGTGCGCGAGATGGCGCAGAAGGGCCAGATTCAGGAGTTCCGCGACCGCGACCGCCTCATGTTCAAGACGGACCAGATCGACCTCCTGGCGGCCGACGAAGAGCACGGCGCCAGCGACGACGATGCGGACCTCTCCAGCATGATCCCGCTCGCCGACTCCGGCTTCGGACTCGCCGACTCCTCACTCGGAGAGAGCGCCCTGGGCGAGAGCGCCGCGGGCGGCGACACCGGCGGCGACTTCGGCGGCGGGCTCGGCGAAAGCGAGAGCGTCAGCGGCGGTCTGCTCGGCGAGAGCGGCGAGATGGGCGGCAGCGGCCTGCTCGGCGGCTCTGGCAGCGGCATGGGCGCCGATCCCTTTGCCGACTCCGGCGCCGGCGACTCCGGCGCGGGCGACAAGAAGGAACGCACCGGCGTCGGCATCTTCGACGCCGATGAACTCGAAGATGTCGACCCCTCCGAGATGACCGTGATGTCCGGCAGCGGCTCCGGCATGGCGCTCGACAGCCTCGGCTCGGGCTCCGGCCTCATGGACCTCACGCGCGAGAGCGACGACACCTCGCTCGGCGCCGACTTCCTCGAAGAACTCACCCCCGGTGAGGAAGGCGCCGCGAGCGCGGGCGCGCCAGCCGGCGGCGGCGGCCTCTTCGAGGGCGAGGACGAAGCCCCCGTCGGCGCGGGCGCCGGCGCGGGCGCGGGTGTCGCCTACGCCGTCGCCGAACCCTACGACGGCGCCGGCAGCGGATTCGTCGGCGGGCTCAGCCTTGGCGCGGTCGTCGCGCTCGGCCTCGGCATGGCCGTCGTCGTGCTCTCCATGCTCGGCGCGCCCGACGCCGGACTCATGGACATGATCTCGAGCAACTTCCTGCCCGTCGTCGGCGGCCTCGCGGGCCTGACCGTGCTGCTCGGCCTCATCGGCTTCGTCCTCGGCCGGCGCGGCTGAGTCCGGAACGGTTGAACGCAGAGGAAGACAGAGGAAGTCGGAGTGGTGTCGCTGCGCGCGCAACCACACCTCTGTGTCCCTCTGTCTTCCTCTGCGTTCATGACCTGACCCAGCGCAGAAAAAAGGCGGCGAGTCGCCAGGAGCGAGTCTAGATCGGAAGAGCGTC
>JBICHM010000339.1:0-3672 GCA_043101835.1 Phycisphaerales bacterium
GGCGAGGCGTACACGACGCCCGCGCGCTCCTTCAATCCCGGGATGCTCGCCGCGGCGATGCCCTCGACGGCGGCGTCGATCTGCGATCGCTCGACGCCCTCCTCGCTGCCGGCGCCGAGGAGGATGACGTTCTCGTGCAGGCCGGCGGTGCGTGTGAGCGTGGCCTGCATCCCGCGCACGAAGCCGCCGGAGGCGAGGATGAGCAGCGCCACGAGCGAGGCGCCGACGAGCAGCGCGCTCAGACGCAGCGGGCTGCGCCCGAGATTGCGGAATGCGTACTGGAATGGCAGTTGGCGCACGCGCATCTCCTGTCACACCGCCCGGAAGCACGACGCGATGTCACGCCGCGTCGCCTGCCACGCCGGCGCGAGGCCGGCGAGCACACCGACCGCGGCGCAGACCGCCAGCCCCGTCGCCAGCAGGGCGGCGCTCGCGTCGATGGGGATTGTCACGCCTTCCACCGAGAGCGCGATGTCGCTCAGACGAGCCGCGCCCAGCGCGGCGCCGGCGCCGATCGCGCCGCCCGCGAGCGCGAGGATGACGCCCTCGACGACGATCAGCCCCGCGACGAGTCGCGATGAAAAGCCCAGCGTCTGCAGCACCGCGTGTTCACCGACGCGACTCTGCACACCCAGCACGATGCTGTTGGCCACCAGCGCCAGCACGGCGCCCAGGCACCCGAGCCCGAGCCAGCGCGCAAAGCCGACGAGTTCGATGATGTCCGACGCCACGCGCCCGATGAACGCCTGCTGCGTGAAGGTGCTCGTCGGCGCCTGCGATGTCGCGAAGTGCGCATCGATCTCGTCTGCGACCGTGTCGAGCAGCGCGGCGTCGGCCACCGTCACCTCGAACTGCGTGACGACGCCCAACCGGTCGCGCCCGGCCATCTGCACAAACTCCAGCGCTGTGTAGGCGGCGTTCTGATCCTGCGCGTCGTCCGATCGCACGACGCCGGCGATGTACGCCGTCACGCCCGCGGCGTCGAAACGCATGCCCGGGCGGAGCCCGCGCCGGTTCGCCAGCGTTTCGCCCACCAGGGCCGCGTCCGTCCGGCGCAGCCACTCGTCGACGGACCCGTCGATCACCTCCAGCCGGCGACCGTCGCCCTCAAGAAACCCCGCCTTCGGCACGCCCCGGAAGGTGACGACATCCAGGCTCGTGCGGCAGTTGGTGACGACGACCATCATGGGCGTCGCGCGCACCACGCCCTCGATCTGCTCGATCGCGCGCAGGTGATCCTGGGGCAGTTCGCTGGTCGCCGGGCACTAGCGGTGCTCGCGATAGACGACGAGCGTCGTCTCCCGCGCCGCGGCGTTCGTCGCCTGCTCCACGCCGCCGTGCATCGCCTGCACCGCGGTGAAGAGGAACATCGCGATCGCGACGCCGGCGATCGTCAGCCCGGAGCGCACGCGATGGCGCGTAACCTGCTTGACGACATAGCCGGCGCATCGGAAGAGCGTCATGACGCGACCTCCGCGACCTCGCGCCCGACGAGGCGCCCCTTCTCGAGCCGGAGCGTGCGCCGGGTGGCCTCGGCCGTGGCCGGATCGTGCGTGACCATGATGATCGTCTTGCCGATGTCGCGGTTGAGTTCGTCGAGCAGGGCCATCACCTCCATCGCGGAGGCCTTGTCGAGGTCGCCCGTGGGCTCATCGGCGACGAGGATCGTCGGGTTCGTGACGATGGCGCGCGCGATGGCGACACGTTGCTCCTGTCCGCCGGAGAGCTGGCGCGGGAAGTGGGCGCGTCGGTCGCCGATGCCGACGCGATCGAGCGCCTCGCCGACGCGCGCCCGGCGCTCGCGTCGCGTGAGCCCGTGCAGCAGGAGGGGAAGCTCGACATTCTCCTCGGCCGTGAGCACCGGCACGAGGTTGTAGAGCTGGAAGATGTAGCCGACATGGCGCGAGCGCCACGCCGCGAGTCGGTTGCGCCCGAGCGTCGAAAGATCCACGCCGTCGATGACGAGCGACCCGCCGGTGGGCGTATCGATGCCGGCGATGAGGTTCAGCAGCGTGGTCTTGCCGCTGCCGCTGGGCCCCATCAGGGCGAGAAAGTCGCCGGCGGGCACATCGAGATCGAGCCCGTCGAGCGGGCGGATGACGCTCTCGCCCTTGCGGTACTCGCGCGTGAGGTCGCGGCACTGGATGAGGTTCATGATGCGCCCCCTTCCGGGGCCACGACGATGCGCTGGCCGTCGCGAAGGCCGTCGCCGATCGCCAGCAGCGCGCCGGGCGGAACCTCGCCGGAGATCGACGCCCATCCACCCTCCCGCGACAGCACCTCGACGGGCGTGGCGTGCAGCACACCCCGCCCCTCGCGCCGGTCGGTGACGAGCCACACGCGCTCGCCGGTGTCGGTGCGCACGACCGCGCCCTCTGGCGCGAGCACGCGCCCGCGCGAGGCGTTCGCGCCGTCAGCCTCCGCCTCGCCGCGCGCGAGGAAGCGCACACGCGTGAGCATCTCGGGGCGCAGCAGGGGATCGGGGTCGATCACCTTCACCTTGACCTGCAGCGTGTTCTTCTGGATGTCGGCCAGGTGCGTCGTCCGAAGCACGACCCCGGCGAAGGTGCGGTCGGGCAGCGCCTCGACCACCACCTCGCAGCGCTGGCCGTCGAAGATGTGCGCGGCGTCGGCGAGCGGCACATCCACGCGCACCTGCAGGCGCTCGGGGTCGTACAGCTCGACGATGTGGGCCGAGTGCGGGCTGTCAATACTTCGGACAACCTTGTCGCCCGGCGCCTTCAGGCGGCGCTGCACGACGCCGCCGACCGGGGCGCGGATGGTCATGCGCTCGAGTTCGAGGGCCGCTTCGTCGCGTGCGGCTTCGGCGCGCATGGCGGCGGCCTCGGCCCGGCGCCGCGCCGCCGCCGCGCCGTCGAGACGCCGCCGATCCTCGATGCGCAGCGCGAGTGTGCGCTCGGCGGCGCGGAGTTCAGCGGCCAGCCGCTCGACGCGCGCCGCCAGCGCCGGCTCGCGCGCCTCGAGCGCCGCGAGATCCGCCCGCTGCGCCTCGACGCGCCGGCGCGCGACGAGGGCCTCGAACTCCGTCGCGGCCCCGCCGGCGCGTGACTGTTCGATGCGCGACAGCTCCTCGGTCAACCTCGACAGCGTGGCGCGGGCGCTGTCGATCAGGGGCGGCAGCTGGTCGCGTTCGGCGCGCGCCTCGGCGAGCGCCGCCCGGCCGGTCTCGACCGCCCGGTCAAGATCGATCGGGTCAGCCCACGCGGCCCGCGCCGCGTCGTGCTCAGCGCGCGCGCCGTCCACGTCCGCCAGAGCGAGGGCGTGCTCCGCTTCGGCGCGCCGGAGGCGCAGAGCCGCGTCGTCGGCGACGAGCGTCGCCACGACTTCGCCGGCCTCCACGCGATCGCCCTCGAGCACATCCATCGTGGCGATCACGCCGTCAGCCAGCGCGCTGCACGCGATGGCGTAGGGCTCGGCCTCCAGCCAGCCCGCCGCCTGCACCGCGCGTCCGCGCGCCGGTTCGCCCGCCCGCGCAGCGGGCGCCGCCCGATCGAAGACCACCTGCACCACCGCCACGCGGCGCGCGGGGCGCAGCGTCGGCCACGCGCTCCACGCCAGCAGCCCGATCGTGGCGCAGGTGGTCTTCGATCTGGCGGCGCCCGCTGCGCCGGCCGGCGAACCGGCGCGCGGACGCGCGGTGCAGGCGGCGGG
>JBICHM010000340.1:0-10481 GCA_043101835.1 Phycisphaerales bacterium
ATGGTGTCGATGCGTTCCCCGGCGATGTGGACCTCGCCGGCGTCGGGCGTGTCGAGCGCGCTGAGGAGGTGGAGCAGCGTGCTCTTGCCGCTGCCGGAGGCGCCCATGACGGCGTAGAAGCCGGGCTCATCGATGGTCATATCCACGCCTCGGAGCGCGGCGACCTCGTGGCCGCCGGTGGCGTAGGACTTGTGGACATCGACGCAGCGGATCATGGCTCTCCCCGAGCGGTGGCTCTCGCGCGACGGCTTCGCCGGCGGCGCGCGCCCGGATGCCGGCGATCCGGCCCGTTCGCCGGGCGGCCGGCCTGTTGTTGGGGCGTGGCGGCGCCCGCTTGCGTCAGGCGCTGTACTTCTGGTCGTAGGCGCCGGCGTCCATGAGGGCTTCGACCGGGCCGGCGTCGGCGACCTTGATCCTGCAGAGCCAGCCGTCGCCATAGGGGTCGGTGTTCAGGAGCGAGGGGTCGTCGGCGAGCTTCGGGTTCACTTCGACGATCTCGCCGGGGGCCGCGCAGTAGACGTCGCTGGTGGCCTTGACGGACTCGACCTCGCCGACCTCGCCGCCGGCGCCGATGGTCGTGCCGACGGGCTGGATCTCGACGTAGGTGACGTCGGTGAGCTCATCGACGGCGAACTGGGTGAGGCCGAGGGTGACGGTGTCGCCGTCGAGTTTGTGCCATTCGTGGCTCTCGGTGTAGCGGCGGTCTGCGGGGCTGGGCATGGTGATCGGTCCGGTGGTCGTGGGTCGTGCGGTGGGAGTCGCCCGGGGCCGGGCGGAAGGCGCAGATGCTACCCGCCGACGCGCAGGGCGGAAAGGAAGGCGGCGCGGCGCGGGCGCACTCGATGGAGGGACGCGGGGGCTGTAGAGTGGCGCGCACACCGCCATGCTCCTCCTCCTCTCGCTCAGTGCGTATCGCAAGCAGGTCGCCTCGTCCCGGACGAAGGTGACGCTGCTGGACCTGCCGGAACATGTCCGCACGACCCATGGGCTGCAGGGCCTCGTGGTGCCGACGGACATGCTCGCCGGCTCCGACGCCAACGCGCTCGAGCGGTTCCGGACCGCGGCGGACAAGGCGGCCTGCCCGTGCCTCGTGCTGGAGGAGTCGAGCGGGCTGCGTCTGGCGAGCCGGGACGACAGCGTTTCGCAGGGGGCGGTGGAGCGACTGGATCGGGTGCTGCTTGCGGCGCAGCGGATGGGGTGCAGCAGCGTCGGGTTCGCCATCGAGGCGAACGAGACCGACCCGAACTTCGACTCGGCGGTGGAGCGTCTGAAGGGTGCCGCGACGCGCGCCGAGCGCCTCGAGATCAACCTCCTGATCCGGCCCAACAAGGGGCTGACGGAGGATCCCGATCGCGTGACGGACATCATCAAGCGCGTCGGCGGCTTCCGCCTGGGCGTGATGCCGGACTTCGAGCAGGCGGCGGCGAGCGACGACCCGGAGGGCTATCTGCGCCGTTTGGCGCCATACGCCCCGATCGTGCTCGCGGCGACGAAGGAGTTCGACGCCAAGGGTGCGCACGAGTCGTACGACCTTGCGCCGATGTGCGAATCACTGAAGTCGATCGGTTTCGACGCCGGGCTGGCGATCGACTACCGGGGGAGCGAGGAGCCAGACGAGGGCGTCACGAAGAGCAAGGCGTACCTCGAGCCCACGATGCTCGGAGAGACGGCATGACGGGTGTCGGCGGCGCCGAGTCGGGGATTCTGCCGGCGAGCGAGCCGATGATCGTCACGATCGACGGTCCGGCGGGGACGGGGAAATCCACCGTCGCGCGGGAACTGGCGATCCGGCTGGGTCTGGAGTTTCTCGACACGGGGGCGATGTACCGCGCGGCGGCGGCGATCGCGCTCGACCGGGGCATCGCGCTCGATGATGAACAGGGCGTTGCGCGCGCTGCGCTCGAGGCGGATCTGCACTTCGACTGGTCGACGGACCCGCCGGCGCTGATGGCGTTCTGGGTTCCGATCGTCGATCGGCTGCGCCAGCCCGATGTGTCGCGCGCGGTCTCGCCGGTGGCGAGCCTGCCGGCCGTGCGGGACGTGATGGTGCGCCGCCAGCGGGTGATCGGACAGCAGCATCCGCGCCTGGTGACGGAGGGGCGCGACCAGGGGTCAGTCGTCTTTCCGCAGGCGGAGGTGAAGATCTACCTCGACGCGTCGCGCGGGGTGCGCGCCAGGCGCCGGTACGAACAGTTGCAGGAGTCGGGCATTGCGGCGTCGATGGACAGCGTCGAGCACGAGCTTGCGGACCGTGACCATCGCGACTCGACGCGCGCGGTGGGGCCGCTGATCTGTCCGGAGGATGCGATGCTCGTCGACACGACGGACATGGACTTCGGCGAGGTGGTGGACACGCTGGAGTCGATTGTGCGCGAGCGGGTGGCGAGTCGCGCGGGCGCGGGGGCGCGCGCGTGAGCAAGGGCGAGTATCGCTACGCCGAGCGCGGGCTCGGGCAGCGCATCGTCTACCGGACCTGCCGGGCGATCGCCTTCGTCTTTCTGAAGGTGTGCTTCCGATTCCGGCGGCGCGGGCTTGAGAAGCTGCCGAAGACGGGGGCGTACCTGCTGGTCGCGAACCACCAGTCGTACCTCGATCCGCCGATCGTCGGCTGCTGCGTGCATAACAGGCAGTTCGTGCCGATGGCGCGGATCGGGCTCTTCGACGGCAAGCTGTTCGGGGCGCTCATCCGGGCGCTCAACTCGATCCCCGTCGATTCGAGCAAGGGCGACACCGGCGCGATGCGCAAGACGCTCGCGGCGCTCGAGCAGGGTTTTCCAGTGTGCGTCTTCCCCGAGGGGGCGCGGTCGCCGGACGGGGCGATCCACGAGTTCAAGCGCGGGGCCGCGCTGATCCTGAAGCGCTCGAAGTGTCCGGTGGTGCCGGTGGCGATCGAGGGGGCGTACGACGCTTGGCCGCGCCACGCGAAGCGGCCGCGCGTGTTCCGGCACCGCGTCGAGGTGCTGATTGGGGAGCCGATCGCGCACGAGGACCTCGGCGACGAGCCGCTGGCGACGATGGAGCGGGCGGTGCGGGATCTGCACGCTTCACTGCGCGAGACAATGGGCAAGACCCCGCTGGTGGCCCCAGATTCGCCGGCGGCGGATGAGGGGTAAAGGGGGGGCTGCGCCGCGACGCCGACGGGCGCCGGTGATCGGGACAGGCATCGCCGCTATGCTTGCCGCCCCGCTTTCCGAGCGGGCGAACCCTGAACCAGAGATCTCGCGAGGAGTCACGCCATGGAGACGACGCTCATCATTCTGAAGCCCGACGCCGTGCAGCGTGGGCTCATGGGTCGCATTCTCACCCGCTTCGAAGAGAAGGGGCTGCAGATCGTCGGCGCGAAGATGATCAAGATCAGCCAGCACATGGCGGAGCGCCATTACGAGAGCCACAAGGGCAAGCCCTTCTACGACGGGCTGGTGGCGTTCATGACCTCGTCGCCGGTGCTCGTGCTGGCGGTGCGGGGCGTCGGCGCGATCGCGGTGAGCCGCAAGATGATGGGCGCGACCTTTGGTTCGAAGGCCGAGGGTGGGACGATCCGCGGCGATTTCGGCGTGTCGAACTCGTTCAACCTGATCCACGGCTCCGACAGCCCCGAGGCGGCGGAGCGTGAGCTCGGGATCTTCTTCAACGAGGGTGAGATTCTCGACTACGAGCGCCCCGGCGACGCGTGGGTGTACGACATGGCCGGCGGCGCGCCGGAGTGATCGTCAGTCGCGCGGCAAGCGTCCCGCGGGGACGAGCCGGCACGACCACAGCGCCAGCTGCACGCTGACGATAAAGAGGATCGCGCCCACCGCCTGGTGGGCCGTGGCGAAGACGAGGTTCCACGTGCTGGGGCCGTCGGCGCTGTCGTCCTGCATGACGACGAGCAGGGCGACGAGCCCGAGCGCCATCTGCAGCACCACTGTGTGGATGTTCGCCTTGCCGAAGATGCGCAGCGGGGCGACGTCGCGGTGCAGCACGCTGGCGCGGAAGCCGGCGGCGACGATGCACGCCGTCACGACAATGCTCCAGACGAGGTGGCTGATCAGGGCGTGCAACTGCAGGTCGTAGTGGCGGACTGCGGCGCCGAAGCCGATCTGCACGAGCAGCGCGACTGCGGCGAAGGGGGCGGCGGCGCGGAGAAAGTTGTCGGGCCTGGCGCCGTCACGCATTCCCTCGGCCCAGCGGGCGGAGAGGACGGCGGCGAGGGCGCCGAGCATGGCGACGAACATCTGGCCGGTGACGCCGTGGATCATGGCGAGCGTGGTGGCGCTGGCGGTGACGCGCACGCCGCCGAGGATGCCCTGCCCGCAGACCCAGAGGAAGATGAGGCTGACGAACCCCTTCACCCAGAGGCGCCGGTCGGTGGCGAGGGTGTAGGCGGTGAGGGCCATGGTGGTGAGGCCGATGAGTGCGCCGAAGAGGCGGTGGGCGTGTTCGAGGTAGACGCCGCCGGTCATCCGGCTCAGCGGGTAGAGGAACATGTTGCTGCCGAAGGTGGCGGGCCAGTCGGGGACCGCGAGGCCTTCTTCTGCACTGGTGACGAGCCCGCCCTTGATGAGCAGCAGGAACGCGCCGGCGCCGGTGACGACGGCGAGGCGGAATGCCCAGGCGCGCGGGGACCTATCGCGCCCGCAGGGCCCGGTCTTGGCGCCGAGGAAGCCGAAGATGGCGCCGGAGATCGCGCCGAAGGCAAGCCATCCGGCGACGAACCCGGCGAGGGTGGCGGTCGGAGGCTGCTCGCCTCGGAAGAAGTCGGCCTTGAGCGAGCCGAGGACCAGCAGGTTCACGACGGCGAGGATGAGGCCGGCCAGGGCGCCGGCGCTCACGCCACGGGCGCGCCCGGCGAGCAGGCACGCGCCCGCGTGAATCATCAGGAGGAGCCCGGCGAGGGCGGGCGCCGGGACGAGGTCGCCCGGCAGGCGGAGGATGTAGCCGATCGACCACATCGCCACGGCGCCGGCGAAGGCGAAGGTGAGCGCCGGGCCGATGAGGGGGTCGCGTGGGGTGGCGTCGGTGGTCATCGTGGCTCCCTGCGCGGCGCCGGAACTGGCGAGGCGCGAGTGGGGAAACTGCGGGAAGTACTTGAGACTGTTTCTCGATTGCCGCCGGCGGGGTCTGGTGCTGTTGACAGGTGGCGTCCGCCGTAATTACTACTGTCTCACAGCAAAGGACCGCTCCGTTCGCCATTCTTCCCGGTTGGCGGGCGTCCGGCCACCGAACATCGCGCTTCCAGCGGGGTTCAAGATCGGTGGGCCGAGGCGTCGGACGCCGGGTGCTTGTATCTGTTTCCCGCGCCTCGTGGCGCGCCTCGTGCGCGCGTGGGAGTTTGCCCCGGTGACACCGTTCTTTCCGAAGTGGACCAACCTCGTTCCGACCGCGCTCGTTGCGGGCGCGACGGGCGGGTTGATCACCGTCATCGCGATCGTGTGGTACTACTTCACGCCGTCGTACTGGGAGGTCGGGTACATGCCCGATCAGCCCATCGCGTACAACCACCAGTTGCACGCGGGGACGCTCGGCATCGACTGCCGGTACTGTCACAGCGACGTTGAGGATTCAAAGCACGCGAACGTGCCGTCGCCGAATGTGTGCATGAACTGCCACACGGTGACGGACGACAAGAGCGGCTACCTCGCGAAGGCGATGACGCAGGACGGCACGAGCGCATCGCCGCACTGGCAGAGCGCGGACCTGTCGCGTCTGCGGGCGTCGTACCAGTCGGCCGATGCGATCGAGTGGGACCGCATCCACAAGCTTCCCGACTACGCGCACTTTCAGCACGCGGCGCACATCAACGCCGGCGTGTCGTGCTACTCGTGCCACAGCCGCATCGACCAGATGCCGGTGGTGTACCAGTCGCAGCCGCTGTCGATGGGCTGGTGCCTCGAGTGCCACCGGGCGCCGGAGAATCACCTGGTCGACACGACGCAGGTCCGCGTGACGGATCTGGCGAGCGTCGAGCGCCTGCTGAGCCAGCCTGACTACGCCCAGACGACCGGCCTCGAGCTGGCGTCGAAGGTGAACCCCCCGGAGAACTGCGGCGCCTGCCACTACTGATGGCGCACGCGTCTCCCTTTCCTCCGCAATCCGCCAATCGCGGGCGTCGCCGGGCGACGCCGAGAGAACACCAGCGATGAGCAACGCAGCGCAATGCCCCTCGACGCGAGGCAAGAAGGACGCGGCCAAGCCGCGGACGCCTCGCGATGTGAACGCGGCGACCGGGCGCGCCTATTGGCGCAGCCTCGACGACCTCGCCGACACCGGCGAGTTTCGCGACTTTCTGGAGCGCGAGTTCCCGGCGCACGCGTCGGAGCTGAGCGATCCGTCGCGCCGGAACTTCCTGAAGGTGATGGGCGCTTCGCTCGCGCTGGCCGGTGCGGCGACCGTGCCCGGCTGCCGGCGCCCCGATCACAAGATCGTCGCGTACAACCGCAAGCCCGAGGACGTGATCCACGGCAAGAGCCTCTACTACGCGACGGCGATGGCGCTGCCCGGCGGTGGCTGCGAGGGGCTGATCGTCGAGAGCCACGAGGGGCGGCCGACAAAGATCGAGGGCAACCCGCTCCACCCGTGGAACCAGGGCAAGTCGAGCGTTCGCGCGCAGTCGGCGACGCTGGACCTGTATGACCCCGATCGTCTGCATCATCCGACGCGCATGGAGAGCGCCGAGCGCGTCGAGGCGACGTGGGCGGACTACGACGCGTTCGCGTCCGTGCACTTCGCGAAGTTCGATCAGGCGCGCGGGCGCGGGCTCGTGTTCCTCGTTGACAAGCAGTCGAGCCCGTCGCGCGACCGGATGCGCGACGCGATCCTCGAGCGCTGGCCGCAGGCGATGTGGCTGCCCTACGAGGCGATCGACGATGAGAACGCTCGCGCCGGCAGCGAGCTGGCGTTCGGCCAGCCGATGCGCCAGGTGCGCGATCTCTCGCGTGCGTCGCGGATCTTCTCGATTGAGAACGACTTCCTCGGGGGCGAGTCCCTCGACCTGCCCGATCAGCGCGGGTTCGGCGCGGGGCGGCGCGTGCTGACGACGCACGGCGAAGGCAGCGAGATGAACCGGCTGTACGTCGTCGAGAGCGCGCTAAGCCTGACGGGCGCGAAGGCGGACCACCGGCTCCGGCTCAAGCCCAGCGCGGTGTCGCTGGCGGGCATGGCCGTGATGTCGGCGGTGTTGCGCCGTCTCGGCGGCGATGCGAACATGCGCCTGGCCAACGCGGCGGGCGACTGGGTGCGTCGCTCCGGCGGCAACCCGGCCGGCGCTTCAAACGAGTGGATTGAGGCGGCCGCGGCGGATCTCGTCGAGCAGGGGGCCGGCTCGGCCGTGCTGGTCGGGCCTTCGCAGCCCGCGCCGGTGCACGCGGTCGCGGCGGCGGTGAATGCGGCGCTCGGCAGCGACGGCGTCGTCGTGAAGCACGCCCCGCTCGAGGGCGATCTTGCGGAGTCCTCCGCGTCGAGCATCCGGGCGCTGGCCTCGGCGATCGACGCCGGCGGTGTGGACACGCTGGTCGTCCTCAATGCGAATCCGGTCTTCGATGCGCCCGCAGACCTCGAGTTCGCGACGAAGTTTGCGCGGGTGCCGACGACCATCACCCTGTCGGTCGGCGATACGGAGACGGGCGCGGCGTCGGCCTGGCAGTTGAGCGGCGCGCACTTCCTCGAGGACTGGAGCGATGTCTCGACCTTCGACGGGGCGCTGTCGGTGGTGCAGCCGCTGATCGCGCCGCTCTTCGGCGGGCGCGGGCAGCTTTCGCTGCTGGCGTCGATCGGTGGGCTTCCGTCGACGGATTCCTATGAGATCGTGCGCGAGACCTGGCGCAGCGGTCCGCTGTCGGGCGCCGGCGATTTCGAGAAGGCCTGGAAGCGCGTGCTGCACGACGGCTGGCTCTCGGGTTCGCAGCGGACGCCGGGCGCTTCTCCGGCTGTTCGCGCCGGCGAGGTGGAGCAGGCGCTCGCGCTGGCGGCGCCGGCGGCCGAGGGGATGGAGGTTCTCTTCATCGCCTGCCCGAAGCTCCGCGACGGGCGCCAGGCGAACAACGGCTGGCTGCAGGAACTGCCCGATCCGATCACGAAGGTGACCTGGGACAACCCGGCCCTGATCAGCCCGGCCACGGCGAAGCGACTCGGGCTGAAGACGACGCAGGACGGGATGGGCGTGATGTCCGGCCAGATGGCGACGGTGGAGGTCAATGGGCGCTCGCTGCAGATCCCGGTGTGGCAGACGCCGGGCGTCGCCGACGACACCGTGGTGCTGACGCTCGGGTACGGGCGTGAGGTGGCGGGTCTGCTCGGCGCGGGCGCGGGCTTCAAGACCTACGCCCTTCGCACGACCGGCGCGATGCGCACGGCGTCGGGCGCGACGGTGTCGAAGTCGCGCGGCTGGCACGCGCTTGCCAGCACACAGGACCACCACTCGCTCGAGGGGCGTTCGATCCTCCGCGAGGTCGATTACCAGGCGTGGCTCGCCCACGGCGATGCGATCGACAACTCGAAGGACGCCTACGGCAACACACGCAACCTGCAGTTCGGCGAGCGCCTCGGCGACCTCAGCCACATGCCGGTGACGCGCGATATCTACGACCCCGATCAGAAGCATCCGTACGACTCGCGCCCGCAGTGGGGGATGTCGATCGACCTGGCGACCTGCATCGGGTGCAGCGTCTGCACGATCGCGTGCCAGGCGGAGAACAACATCCCGGTCGTCGGCAAGGCCGAGGTGAACAAGGGTCGTGAGATGCACTGGATCCGCGTCGACCGCTACTTCAGCGGCGATGCGGGGGGCGAGGTGGATGTCACCGTGCAGCCGGTGGCGTGCGTGCACTGCGAGGCGGCGCCGTGCGAGACGGTGTGCCCGGTGAACGCGACCGTGCACGGCCCGGCCGGCACGAACGACATGGCGTACAACCGCTGCATCGGCACGCGATACTGCTCGAACAACTGCCCGTACAAGGTGCGGCGCTTCAACTTCTTCGATTACGCGACGAAGAAGCTCGAGGGCGACTACATCGGCAAGGGCGTGCTGGGCGGCGTCGTCGAGAACGAGCAGATGATCCCGCCGCGTCTTCGCGAGAAGATCGACGAGGTCTCCAAGCTGAAGCACAACCCGGACGTGACCGTTCGGGAGCGCGGCGTCATGGAGAAGTGCACCTACTGCATGCAGCGCCTCAACGAGGCGAGCGTGGAGCGCAAGCTGCAGGGGCTGGACGCCATCCCCGACGGCATGGTGCAGACGGCCTGCCAGCAGGCGTGCCCGACGAACGCGATCGTCTTCGGCGACATCCTCGACCCGACGAGCGAGGTGAGCCGGATGCGTGAGCACGCGCGTTCCTACGGCGTGCTGGCGTACCTGAACACGCGCCCGCGCACCGAGCATCTCGTCGGGCTGCGGAACCGGAACCCGGACATCCCGGGGGTCGAGATCCACGAGGATCCATTCCACCACGGCGACGACGGCGGCGGCCACGGTGAGGGCGACGCGCACGCCGACGAAGGACATGTCATGAGTCTTCCCGTCCTGACGGGCAACGGCGCGGTCGCGATGGGAGGCGCCCGATGAGCACGATGATGCAGCCCGACGAGGCCGCGGCCGCACGCATGGCCGGCCTCGCCGAGGGCCAGACACCGGGCGCGAAGGCCGATGCGGAGACGATCGACGGCACGATCGTCGCGGACCCCGCGGTCCGCGCACCGCTCGTCCTGGGCCACAAGAACTTCCACTCGGTCACCGAGACGATCTGCGGGTGGGTCGAGCAGTCGCCCCCGAAGATCTGGTGGCCGCTTTTCGGCCTCGCCAACGCGCTCGCAGCGGTCGCGACGGTGATGATCATCTACCTGATCGTCACCGGCGTCGGCGTGTGGGGCCTGAACAACCCGGTGATGTGGGGCTGGGCGATCGTGAACTTCGTGTGGTGGGTCGGCATCGGCCACGCCGGCACGCTGATCTCCGCGATCCTTTGCATCTTCAAGCAGAACTGGCGCACGAGCATCAACCGGTTCGCGGAGGCGATGACAATCTTCGCCGTCATCTGCGCCGGCACATTCCCGGGCATCCACGTCGGTCGCATCTGGTTCGCGTGGTTCCTGTTCCCGATCCCGAACTCCAACGCGATCTGGCAGAACTTCCGCAGCCCGCTCTTGTGGGACGTCTTCGCCGTCGGCACCTACTTCACGGTGTCGCTGCTGTTCTGGTACATGGGCATGATCCCGGATCTGGCGACGCTGCGCGACCGCGCGGTTCTGCGTCTGCACTCGGCGGCCTCGGGGGCGATGACGCCGGTGCAGCGTCTGTTCGACCGGGCGCGGGCGCTGGTCTACGGCGTGCTGAGCCTGGGGTGGCGCTTCAGCTTCCGCGGGTGGCAGAACTACGAGAAGGCGTACATCCTGCTGGCGGGCATCGCGACGCCGCTGGTGCTCAGCGTGCACTCGGTGGTGTCGATCGACTTCGCGGTGTCGATCCCGCCGGGCTGGCACACGACGATCTTCCCGCCGTACTTCGT
>JBICHM010000341.1:0-4160 GCA_043101835.1 Phycisphaerales bacterium
GGGAGGTGGCTCGCCGAAGGCGAGACGGAGGGGGCTTCCCCACCTTCCGAGCATTCCCGTCTTGTGCTGCATCCCAATCTCGCCACAATCACTCCTGCATCTGAGGAGTGCCCATGGAGCACGACCACTCCGACACCCCGACGGAATCCGATGCCAGCGCCGCGAACGCACAAGAGCGCGCGCCGCAGCAGATCGGCCCCTACCGCCTCCTCGGCCCCCTCGGCGAAGGCGGCTTCGGCGTCGTCTACTTCGCCGAACGACGCGAGCCCCATGTCCAGCGCGTCGCGCTCAAGGTCATCAAGCCCGGCATGGACTCGAAGGCCGTCATCGCGCGCTTCGAGCAGGAGCGCCAGGCCCTCGCGGTCATGGACCACCCCAATGTCGCGAAGGTGCTCGACGCCGGCGTAACGGAGGAAGGCCGCCCCTACTTCGTGATGGAGCATGTGAAGGGCGAGCCCATCACGCACTACTGCGACCGGCAGCGACTCAGCGTGAAGGACCGCCTGCGTCTGTTCATCCAGGTCTGCGAGGCGATCCAGCACGCCCACACCAAGGGCGTCATCCACCGCGATATCAAGCCGAGCAATATCCTCGTTGCGAGCGCGCCAGAGGGCAGCGAAGACCGGCCCGGCATCCCCAAGGTCATCGACTTCGGCGTCGCGAAGGCCATCAGCCAGACGCTGACGGAGAAAACGATCTTCACCGAGCAGGGCCAGTTGATCGGCACCCCCGAGTACATGAGCCCCGAGCAGGCCGAGATGGGCGCGACCGATGTGGACACACGCACCGATGTCTACTCGCTCGGCGTGCTGCTCTACGAACTGCTGACCGGCGCGCTGCCGTTCGACCCCGAGGAACTGCGCAGCAAGGGCTACAACGAGATTCAGCGGATGATTCGCGAAGTCGATCCGCCGAAGCCCAGTACGCGCCTGACATCACTCGGCGACTCCGCCAAGATCTCCGCAGCGAATCGCAAGCAACGTCTCCAGGAGCTCGCGGGTGAACTTCGCAAGGAACTCGAGTGGATCCCGCTGCGCGCAATGCGCAAGGACCGGCGCGAGCGATACCAGACGCCGCTGGATCTGGCGCAGGATGCATCTCGATACCTCGATGGCGAGGCACTCGAAGCTGGACCAGAGTCAGCTCGCTATCGCGCGAGGAAATTTGCTCAGCGTCGGCGCGGGCTTGTCGCCCTGTCTCTACTCGGCATTGTTGGTGTATACGCGCTGTCGCTACTCGCGCTCATTGCTGAATCGAAACAGGCGCGAATCACAGCCGCGAGGCATCATGCCGCGACACAGGTTGCGATGATTCTCGGCGCCAGAAGCCTCTTTGATAAATTCGCACAAAGTTCAGAATGGGTAGACCGACAACCAGAGTTCGTTGTGGATGCGGTCGAACACGGCAGGTTCCCTGCTGCGTTTCCCATCCTGAGCGAATACCGGTTGCGACCCACTGGGCTAATGTGGATGTCATCTGATGCAGGTGCGTCAGAACTCATTCGAAAGCACCTACAGTTTTCTTCCCATGACGAGTGGAGTGACCGACCCCCGCCCGATTTGCACGACCTTCTTGCCACGATCAGTGAACCTGTGTTTAGCGCGCAGAGCACTGCGGCACTGGCGGCATCTCTGGTGGCAGGAGTGCCGCTCGCATTGCTCCTGTTGGCTGGCTCTGCGGCCGCCACCTTTGGTGGTGCGTGGCGCACGCCGGTCATCGCCCTCACTGCTTTCACCGTGGCGATCGTTGCGCCGATTGCGACGGTGGGCGCATGGATGACGGCGACCAGCGCATCTGGCTGGTCACTACTCCTCATCGCTTCCGCATCAGCCCTAGCCCTTTATGTGGTCCGATGGGCTACGGAGACCAGGATTCTGCGCGCACCATGGATCGTCTTTATCGCGATATCGCTCGGAATTCTGAGCGTAGCCATTTTGGGCGCGCAGTTTTTGGCCTAATGCTCGCGCGCGAACTGCCGCGCGTCCGACGCATCTCGGCGGCGATCTGTCCGAAGCCATGCCCGAGCTGACGATTCCTCTGGCATTGCTTAGTCGCGCCGCTTCGCGCCTTCCGCGTTCCAACCCCTAACGGCCCGATCGCTCGCGCGATCGGCTCGGTCAGAACCGCGCCGCGATCTCCGCCCAAA
The DNA here is from genome assembly GCA_043101835.1 of Phycisphaerales bacterium. GTDB lineage: Bacteria > Planctomycetota > Phycisphaerae > Phycisphaerales > UBA1924 > JBICHM01. Next base: position 2,147 of record JBICHM010000341.1, read on the forward strand.
CCTCCCGATACCGCCCCGCCATCTGCGCCAACCCCGTCGGGATCACCCGCAGCTCACCCACCACGCTGATGAAGTTCACATCCCCGTGCCAGCGCGGCACCACATGCGCGTGCAGGTGCCCCGGCACCCCCGCGCCAGCCGCGCCGCCCTGGTTGAGCCCCACATTCAACCCCTGCGGCTCCAGCGCCGTCTCCGCCAGCGCGCACGCCATGTCCACCATGCGCCAGAACGCTGCGCGTTGCTCGGGCGAATACTCCATCAACCGCACGCGCGCCTCGCCCATCGCCACCAGCAGGTGCCCGTTCGCGTAGGGGAACTTGTTGAGCAGGATCATCCCCGCGCACGCGCCCTCGCCGACGCGCGCGATCACCAGGTTCTGCTCGTCATCCTGCGGCGAATCCCAGTAGCGGCTGAGGAAAGTCCCCGGCGCCGCCTTCGCGCCCGACGCCTGCGCCTTCGCGTCGTCAGAGAGCGACCGCATGTACGAATCGCGCCACGGCGCCAGCAGGCTCTCGCGCTGCGCGTCCGTCGGCCGCTCGCCCTCGTGTCGCTGTCCGCCCTGCGCCATCGCGAAACCGCCTCCTGCGCCGAGTGTACACTCGCCGGTCACCCAGCAGCACACGCCAGGAGGCAGCATCGATGTTCAAGTCCGTCAAGGCCGCGCGCTCGCAGACCGCCGACGCCCTCATCCTCGCCGTCACGCTCGGGAAGAGCGGCGCCCTCCTCGGCAAGCGGGGCAAGGAGCTCGACGCCGACGGATCCCTCGCCGCCGCGTGCAAGCGCGCCGAGTGCACCGGCAAGCCCGGCAGCATCGCCGAGGCCTTCGCGAAGGCCGGCAAACCCTCGCCGCGCGTGATCCTCCTCGGCATGGGCGATACGAAGACGCTCACCGCCGACACCGTGCGCAACGCCGTCGCCGCCGCCGCGCGGCGCATCGCGAACACCGGCGACACGAAGATCCACCTCGACCTCACCGACGCCCTCGCCGGCGCCGATCTCGACGCGCAGCGCGCAGGCCAGGCCGCGGGCGAAGCCTTCGGCCTCCTCGCCTTCAATCTCGATTCCTTCAAGGGAACGGCCGCGGAGCAGAACGGCGGCGCGAAGAAGCCCCGAAACGCCGTCAGCCTCCACAGCCCGGACGGCGACTTCGTGAAGGGCATGCAGCGCGGCCTCGGGCTCGCCGGGTCCGCCAATGTCAGCCGCCTCCTCTCGGCGACCCCCGCCAACATCGCCACCAACGACTACATCGCCGCCCAGGCGCGCAAGCTCGCGCGCGAGTTCGACTCCATCACCGTCACCGTCCTCAAGGGCGAGGCGCTCAAGAAGGAGAAGCTCGAGGGCCTCATCAATGTCGGCAAGGCCAGCGAGAATGCGCCCTGCCTCGTGCGCATCGCCTACAAGCCGAGCCGCGCGAAGAAGGGCGCCACACCCGTCGTCCTCGTCGGCAAGACGATCATGTACGACTCCGGCGGCCTCTCCATCAAGACCGGCGGCTCCATGCGCGGCATGAAGGGCGACAAGGACGGCGGCTGCGCCGTGCTCGGCGCCATGCACGCCGTCGCCAGCGTCATCAAGCCGAACAGGCCCGTCGTCGCGCTGCTCGCCTGCGCCGAGAACTCCATCAGCGACGAGGCCTACCGCCCGGACGACATCCTCACCTTCCGCAACGGCGTCACCGTCGAGGTCACCAACACCGACGCCGAGGGACGACTCGTCCTCGCCGACGCCCTCTGCTACGCCTGTGACAAGGAGAAGCCCGGCGCCATCATCGACATGGCCACCCTCACCGGCGGCGTCGTCACCGCGCTCGGCTCCACCTTCTGCGGCATGTGGTGCGACGACGACGACCTGCGCGGACGCGTCGAGTGCGCCGCCGCGGCCACCGGCGAACGCGTCTGGCGCCTCCCCCACCACCAGGAATACCGCGACATGATGAAGTCCGACATCGCGGACATCATCAACAGCAACCCCAACCGCAAGGCCCACCCCATCCAGGGCGCGGCGTTCCTCTCCT
>JBICHM010000342.1:0-4929 GCA_043101835.1 Phycisphaerales bacterium
GGCCCAGCCCGTCGACGGTGTGCCGCTCGGGCCGCAGGAGCAGGCGCTGGCGGACCTGCGCATGGCGATCGCCGACCTCAATCGGCAGGTGCGCGAGCAGTCGCGCACGCTCGACGGTGTGACGCGCGATCTGTCCGACGATGCGCGCGCCGAGCCGGTCGTGCAGCGTCTCGAGCGCGAGATCGACGACCTCGAACGGCAGGTGTCGTCGCTCGATCGAGACCTGCAGCGCCTCCAGCGCGATGTGGATCGTCTCCGGCGATGACGGATTCGCCGGACCGGGGCGAGTAGGCTTCCGGGCACCGACCCCCTTCCCACCTTCAAGCACACGGAGCGCAACGATGCAGCACGAGACCTCGCCGAAGACCGACTCGCTCGCACTCGACCGCCGAGCCGCGCTCGGCGTGCTCGGCGGCGTCGCCCTGGCGGGCGCCGCGCCGGCGCTGGCCCGCCAGCAGGGCGTCGGAGCCGGCGCCGGCCACGGCCTCAGCGCCGCCGACCTCGGCTGGGACGCGTCGAAGGGCGAGTACGTGCTGCCCCCGCTGCCGTACGCCTTCGATGCGCTCGAGCCTCACATCGATGCGCAGACGATGGAGATCCATCACGACCGACACCACGCCGGCTACGTGCGCGGGCTCAACAATGCGCTGGCGAAGCTCGCCGAGCTGCGCGCCGGCGAGGGCGACAGCGGCATGGTGAAGCACTGGACGCAGGCGCTCGCGTTCCACGGCTCTGGCCATGTGAACCACACGCTCTTCTGGATGACGATGGCGCCATCGACCAACGGAGGCGGCGGGACACCGGGCGGGGCGCTGGGTGCGCACATCAACGCCGACTTCGGCTCCTTTGACGGCTTCGCGAGGCAGTTCAAGGCCGCGGCGGGGACCGTCGAGGGCTCCGGTTGGGCGTGGCTCTGCCTCGAGCCCGTCGGCAACAACCTCCTGGTCCTGCAGGCCGAGAAGCAGCAGAACATGGCCTCGATGGGCGTGCTTCCCCTGCTGGGCGTCGATGTGTGGGAGCACGCGTACTACCTGAAGTACCAGAACCGGCGCGGCGCCTACATCGACGCCTTCATGAATGTCATCAACTGGACGCGCGTCGGCACGCTCTACGAGCGCGCCCGAGGCCATCAGGCCTGATCGAGGAACGCGAGCGCGTTACGCGCGGTCGCGCGCACCAGCGCGTCCTCGGCCTCATCGGCGGCGATCGCCCGGATGCGTGACCGCAGCGCGGCGTCGTCGCGCTCGCGCAGCGCGTTGGCAGCACAGATGACGGCGTTGCGGCGCATCATCGCGAGGTTGGCTCGCTTCATAGAACTTGTGGTGAAGGCCGCGCGCCGGTCGTCTTCGCTCCAGTCGAGGACTTCGAGCAGATCGAAGCCGCTGCGTCGCGGGGCGTACGCCTCGTGGGGCTCCCCGACTGCCGCGCCCGCTCCGCGAGGCGTGTTGTGCGGGCAGACCTCCTGGCAGATGTCGCAGCCGAAGAGCCAGTCGCCGATCGGTTCGTGGAACTGCGGGTGGATGCGCTCGCGATGCTCGATGGTCAGGTACGCGATGCAGCGCGTCGCATCCACGCTGTGGGGCGTGATGGCGTCGGTGGGGCACGCCTCGATGCAGCGCGTGCAGGCGCCGCAGTGGTCGGGGACCGGTGACTGCTCGGCGGGTGGCTCGAGGTCGAGCGTCGTCAGCACGCCGCCGAGGAGCACATAGGAGCCGACCTTTGGGTGGATGAGCAGCGTGTGCTTGCCGATCCACCCGAGGCCCGCGCGGCTCGCGTGCTCGCGCTCGAGCACCGGCGCGGTGTCCACGAAGGCACGGAACTCACTGTCCGGATGACGCTCGCGCAGATCGTCGGCGAGGGCGTGGAGGCGCTTCTTGATGGTCTTGTGGTAGTCGGCGCCGCGTGCGTAGCGGGCGACGCGTCCGACGCCGTGGGTGCGGTCATCCGGTGCATCGCTGCGCGACGCGTACTGATCGGCGACGAGGATGATGGATCGGGCGCCGGGCAGGGCATGCGCGGGATCGCAGCGTTTGTCGATGTTGTCGGCGAGCCAGCCCATCGCGCCGTGCTTGCCGGCGCCGAGCCAGTCGCGCAACGCGCCCTCGTGCGCCGTCGGCGCGGCCTCGCAGACGCCGGCGAGCGCAAAACCGAGCTCGCGGCAGCGGGCGAGGATGGGGGCGCCGGGGAGGGACATGGGGCAATCGTACGGGTGCCACGCATTGGCCGAAGGCCAACGCGTGGAAAGGCGCTCGTCACTCGTCCGATTTGTGAATCTCGGAACGGCGACGGTGCACAGTTCCGACCTTTCGCGTGCGCACATACCGAATCACGCGTTGCCCTTCGGGCAATGCGTGGCACCCGCGCGAGTGGTGGATCACACCCCCGCCGGCTCCGGCGTCTCCACCTTTGCGGCAGCCGCGGACCACTGTCCGAGCGTCGCCGCGGCTCTGGGCAGCACTTCCTCAGCGGGGGTGAGGTCGGGGATCCACGCGGCGTCCCATTCGTAGACGAGCCAGCCGGTATAGCCGCTGGTGCGCAGCGTCTCGACGAACGCCTGGCAGGGCAGGTCGCCCTCGCCGAGTTCGACGGGGCGGCCGTGCTTCAGGTCCTTCACGCGCGCAAGCATGAGGCGTGAGCCGAGGGTCTTGATGCCCGAGCCGAAGTCGTCGCCTGCGGCGGTCGCGCCAGCGAGGGAGTAGCAGCAGCCCAGGAGCGGGCTGCCGACCTTCTCGATGACCTCCATCACCTGCTCGGCGCGACCGAAATCACCGTTGTTCTCGAGGACGACGGAGACGCCGGTGTTGCGCGCGTGGTCGCAGACGAGCTTCAGGCGGTCGCTGACACGCTTGAGCAGACCCTTGCGGCTCTCATTAGGCCGGCCCTCGCACCCGAAGACGCGCACGAGCGGGCAGCCGATGGCGCTGGCGAGCGTGACGACCGGCTTGGCCTCCTTCACGGGGCGCTCGTAGTCGCCGAGCACATAGCCGACGGGGGCCGGCGGCCAGACGGGCTCGTCGAATCGCAGCCCGGAGCCGAGGGAGCAGACCTCGATGCCGGTGGCGCCGACGAGGCGGCGAAGCTTGGCGTCGCCGGTGAGCGCAGGCTCGCATGCGAAGTGGGCGCCGCCGTCGCCGTAGGTGCGCAGCTCGACGCCGTCGAAGTCGTACCGCTCTGCGCGCTCGACGACCTCCTCGATGGTCCAGTCGGGGCAGGCGACGGTGCTGAATGCGATCTTGAGCATTGCGGGGCGGTCCTCGGGGGCGGCCGGATCGAGCGGGTAGCCGCCATCGTAGAGGCGCCCGCCCCCCCGTCAACGCGTGTCACATCCAGCCGGCGAGGCTCGCGCCCCAGCCCAGCAGGCCCCCGGCGACGACCGCGACAAGCGGCGGGACGCGCCCGCTGAGCACCGCCAGCGCCGAGGCGATCATGATCGCGATCGCGACTGCGTCGCCCCAGAGCGGCCGGGCCATGATCCAGAACGCGCCGACGATCAGCCCGACGGCGGAGGCGTTCACCCCGGGCAGCGCGCGGCGGACCCAGGCAATGCGGCGCAGGCGCGCCCAGAAGGGCAGCACGCCGTGGATCAGCAGCGCGCCGGGCAGGAAGAGCCCGAGCGCGCCGAGGGCGGCGCCGGCGAGGGTCAGTGTCCAGCCGCCGTCGGTCGCGCCACCCGCGCCGTTGAGCGCGGCGCCGCCGAGGAAACTCGACATCGCAAAGAGCGGCCCCGGCACGCCCTGCACGACGCCGAAGCCGGTCCAGAACTCCGCGTCGGTGAGCCAGCCGTATGTCGCGACATACTCGTCGTAAATCAGCGGCAGCAGCACCTGCCCGCCGCCGAAGATGAGCGCGCCGGCGCGGTACTGCGTCTCGACGACGCCGAGGGCGCTCGGCTCGACCACCACGCCCGTCCCGGTGCGCACCGCGAGCGGCAGCCCGACGAGCAGGATCGCGAACAGCGCAAGGCACGCGACGCCCGCGCGCTTCGGCATCGGCGCGTGGAGTCGGTCGTCGCCGGCGTCGGGCTCGTCACGGCGCGCCAGCGCCGGGATGACGCCGGCGAGTGCGATTACAAGCGGTAAGCGGTATGCGATATTGGGCGCGCCCACGGCGTCCTCCACGCTCGGTTGCTGGCCGGCGATGGTGACGACGGCGCCGAGCGCGAGCATGGCGACCGTGAGCGGGTCGCGCGCGGTCTTCCGGCCGAGGCGCCACGCCGCGACGATGATGAGGCCGATCGCCGCGGGCTGAACGCCGCGGAGGGCCTCGAGCCCGAAGCCCCGGTCCATCCACCACCCGAGCGCGAGCGCGAGCGCGGTCATGATGGCGACGCCGGGCGCCATCCAGGCCAGCAGCGCAACGAGGCCGCCCCACGGCCCGCCGCGCACGACGCCGCAGCCCATCACGACCTGCGTAGAGGTCGGCCCGGGGAGCATAGAGCCGACGCTGAACAGTTCGGTGAAGGCACGGTGGGTCAGCCAGCGCCGGCGCTCGACGAGTTCGGCTTCGAGGATGGCGATGTGGGCGCTCGGCCCCCCCACCGCGACGCAGCCGAGCGCGAGGAAGGCGCGGAACACCTCGCCGAGAGAGCCTCGGGGCGCATCAGCGTCGGGAGCCTGCGCGGGCGCATCGGGCATGGGGCAGAGTCATACCCGCTGCGCGGGCCGGGCGTGTGAAGGACGCGTCAACTCTCGCCGCGCCAGGCCTCGAGCTCGACTTCCATCTCGATCGTCTCGCCGTCGCGTTCGACGCCGATGCGGACGACATCGCCGGGCTTGTGCCCGCCGAGGGCCTGCATATAGGCGAAGACGTTGGGCAGTTCCTCGCCGTTCCACATGACGATGCGGTCGCCCTTGGTCAGACCGGCCTTGTCGGCGGGGCCGTCCTTGGTGACATCGCCGATGAGCAGGCCGCGCTCGGTCTCGTCGTAGG
>JBICHM010000343.1:0-5548 GCA_043101835.1 Phycisphaerales bacterium
GCGAAAAGGCCGAGATCGAGGCACGCGTTACTCAGATCCGCAACCAGATCGAAGAGACCACGTCGGACTACGACAAGGAGAAGCTGCAGGAGCGCCTCGCGAAGCTCACCGGCGGCGTGGCGGTCATCAAGGTCGGCGCCCCGACCGAGACCGAGATGAAGGAGAAGAAGGACCGCGTCGACGACGCGCTCCACGCCACCCGCGCCGCCGCGAAGGAGGGCTACGTGCCCGGCGGCGGCGTCGCGCTGCTCCGCAGCCAGCCGGCGATCGACGCCGCGCGCAAGAAGGCCAAGGGCGACGAGAAACTGGGCTTCGACATCGTCTTCGCCGCCGTCGAGGCGCCGCTGAAGCAGATCGCGATCAACGCCGGCTTCGACGGCGACCTGGTGGCCGACAAGGTGAAGAACTCGGCCGCGAGCATCGGCTTCAACGCCTCGACGCACGACTACACCGACCTCGTGAAGGCGGGCATCATCGACCCGGCGCTGGTGGCGAAGACGGCCCTCGTGAACGCCGCGAGCGTGGCGGGCCTGATGCTGACGACCAGCGTGCTCATCGGCGAGCTGAAGGACAAGAAGGACGCCGAGACGGGCGCCGTGTCCTGACCGCAGCCGGTTCACCGGGCGATGACAGCCCGGATTCCAAATAGCGCCGGGCCTGCGGGAAGCCGCGGGCCCGGTCTTTGCAGAGAGCCTGACACGCGACGCGAGCAGCCATGCCCACCACGCGCGACTACTACGAAATCCTCGGCGTCGAGAAGACCGCTTCCGACGACGAGATCAAGCGCGCGTACCGGCGCCTCGCGATGAAGCACCACCCGGACCGCAACCCCGGCGACGCCGAGGCCGAGGTGAAGTTCAAGGAGTGCGCCGAGGCCTACGAGGTGCTCTCCGACGCCGACAAGCGCGCCCGCTACGACCAGTTCGGGCACGAGGGTCTGCGCGGCGCCGGCGGGCCGGCCACCCACGACTTCAGCCGCATGAATGTCGACGACATCTTCTCGATGTTCAACGACATCTTCGGCGGTGGCGGCGGCTTCGGCGGGCGCGCGGGGCGCGGCAGGCGCCAGGGCGTCGCGCGCGGGTACGACCTCGAGACGGAAGTCGTCATCACGCTCGACGATGTCCTGAAGGGCTGCGAGCGCGATGTCGAGTTCACGCGCCTCGATGTGTGCGAGACCTGCACCGGCTCCGGCGCCGAGCCCGGCACCGAGCCGGTCACCTGCCCGACCTGCCAGGGGCAGGGGCGCGTCATGCAGGCGGGGCTGGGCGGCATGTTCCGCATCGCCACCGCGTGCCCGAACTGCGCCGGCAGCGGGCAGGTCGTGAAGGATCCGTGCAAGTCGTGCCGCGGGCGCGGTCGCGTGCCGCTGAAGCGCGACATCAGCGTGAAGATCCCGCCGGGCGTGCACTCGGGCCAGGCGGTGCGCGTGCGCGAGGAGGGCGAGCCGCCGCCGCCGGAGGCGTCGCCCGCCGGCGAGGGCGTGCGGGGCGACCTGCATGTCGTCGTGCGCGTGAAGGACCACAAGGCCTTCGGGCGCGACCACGACGACCTGGTCGTCGAGATGCCGATCTCCTTCACCCAGGCGGCGCTCGGCGCGGAGATCGAGATCCCGACACTCGATGAAGAGAAGGCGACCTTGAAGGTGAGCCCCGGCACGCAGCACGGCTCCGTGGTGCGCGTGCCCGGGCGCGGGCTGCCGAATCTCCGCACGCAGAAGCGGGGCGACATCGTCGTTCGCATCGGTGTCGAGATTCCCCGCAAGCTGACCGACAAGCAGCGCGAGCTGCTGCGTGAATACGCTGAGACCGAAGAGAAAGCCGTGATGCCCGGCGCACAGGGCTTCTGGAAGAAGATGCGCGACGCCTTCGGCGCCTGACGCGCCCGGACCCGACGACCCTCCAAGAATCACACGCCATGCCCCGCAAGCGCGACCAGCACGACGAGACCGACGACCAGCGCGACAGCGCCAGCGCCGTCGATGCGCAGGAGGAACTCGCGGACGAGCTCGCGGCCCTGCGCAACGACATCGCCGCCGCGGAGGACCGCTACACGCGGGCGCTGGCGGACTTCCCGAACTCCCAGCGCCGTGCGCTCGCCAACGAGTCGCAGGCGCGCGACGAGGGCGCCTCGACGGTCGTCAAGAGCGTGCTGCCGGTGCTCGACCACTTCGACCTCGCGCTCGGGCAGGATCCGGAGAAGGCGTCGGCCGCGAGCATTCTCGAGGGCGTGAAGCTCATCAAGGGCGAGCTGCTCCGCACGCTCGCCGGCCACGGCGTGAGCGTGATCGAACCGACCGCCGGCGAGGAGCTCGACCACCACCGCCACGAGGCGGTCGGCCAGATGAGTGTTGAAGACCTCGACGCCGGTCGCATCGCCACCTGCCTGCAGGCCGGGTACCGCGTCGGCGATCGCGTGCTGCGTCCCGCCAAGGTGATGGTGGTCGCCCCGGGCGCCGAGACACAGGACACAGACTCCGCCGAGGCGGAGTGAACGAGGGTCAGCCGTATGCCCACCTACGACTATCGCTGCAACAACTGCGGGCACGAGTTCGAGCTGTTCCAGCAGATGCGCGACAAGCCGAAGAAGAAGTGCCCCGAGTGCGCCAAGAACGCGCTCGAGCGCCTCATCGGCCTCGGCGCCGGCGTGCTCTTCAAGGGCTCGGGCTTTTACGAGACCGACTACCGCTCCCAGTCCTACAAGAAGGGCGCGGAGGCGGACAAGAAGTCCTCGAGCGACGCCGCCGGCTCGTGCGCGTGCGGGAAGAAGTCCGCGGGCGAGTGCGCGTCGGCGAAGAAGTCGGCGAAGGCGGCGGACTGATCGAATCCGCAGTGTGTCACGGCGAGCGAGCTCGCTGTGTCTCCTCCCCCGGCTCGCCGGGGGAGGTGTCCGCGCGCGCGGACGGAGGGGGCTTCCTGTCCTCCCGGCCTCATCGCGCGGTGAACTCACAGCCCACAGGAAGAGACTCGATCGGGTCGAGCCGGCGATCGGTGCGCTGTCGTGTCGAGGAGGGTTGTAGTGGTCGGAGAAGGGGGAGCCCCCTCCGTCGCCTTCGGCGACACCTCCTCCGCACGGCGGGGGAGGAGACAGGTCGCTATTCGATCGGCGGCGCGCCGAACCCGCGATCCATCCACGCCGCGGCGCCCTGGCGGATGGGGGCGGCCATCTCGATCACGATCGCGCTGACGACCAGCCCCGCGCCGAGGCTGGCGGGCAGGGCGCCGGCGTAGACGAGCGCCATCGCGGCGCCGCACTGCGTCATGCCGACGCCGCTCTCGAGGACTGCGCCGGAGCGCCGCCACGCTTCGCTCCGCGCCGGTTCGTCGCCGAAGAACCGCCACGGGATCCACGCGCCGATCCACCGGCCGTCGTGATGGAGGATCGCGCTCGCGATGGCGCCGATCCAGAAGAGGCGGTCGGCGAGCAGCGCCGTCGGGTCGAGGCGCACGACGAGCACGGCGACAACGAGGGGCGCAACGCCGACGAATGCAACGGCTTCTGCGCGCCGGCGCGCCGGGCCGGAAACAGCAACGAGCAGCGGCGCGACCAGTGAGAGCGCGACACCGATGAGCACGCTCGTTGCGAGCAGGCCGCCACGCGCGCCGCCCGCGACGAGCGCGCTGCCGACGAGCTCCGCGACGACGGCGCTCTGCCCGACGCGCCGGTTGCGCCCGGCCGGGGCGAGAAGGAAGCGTCCGGAGAGCGCGGTGCCGCCCACCGCGCCCGCGGCGCCGAAGGCGAGCGCCTCGCGCACGTCGAGCGGCGCGAAAAGGAACGCGACGGCGCCGGCGGAGACGGTCGCGACAACCACGCTCGAGAGGCCCGCGGCGATGGCGAGGTCGCCGTCGGCGTCCGGCGCGCCGCCGCCCCGCCGGCCGACAGCGAGGCCGGCGACGATCATCGCGAGCACAAATGCCCCGGCGCCAACGCCGGCGATCGCCAGAGCATGATTTGAGCGCGCCTCCGCGAGCGCCGCTTCGAGCGGGGCGCGCTCGAGAGCGTGCTGGGCCACCTGCTCCTCGATGGCGACAGGCGTGATGTCGACAGCGCGGAGCGCTGCGATGTCGGCCTGCTGGCGCGAGACGAGGGCATGAAGCGCATCGCGCTGCGCCGCGCCGCCGAGGAACCATCGCTCGTAGTGGTCTGGCGCGGCCTGACCGAGGACCGCGGCGCCGAGCAGCAATCCCGCCGCCGCGCCGCCAAGAATGCCGGCGGCGCGGACGCCTCCCACGACGCCGGCCATCGCGAGGATCTTCGCGAGCAGGGCCCCGAGTCCCGCGAGTGCGAGGCAGGCGACAGCGACGGTCGCGATGTCGGGCAGTGCGGTCACGGGCGCAGTGTACGACGCGCGGCCATCGCGTTGCGCCCGGGTCTGCTACCCTCCCGCGCGTGACGACGCTCGGCGCCTGGCTGCACACCTGGGATCCCTTCGCCATCCGCTTCGCGGGAGATTTCGGCCTGCGCTGGTACGGGCTTTCCTATATCGCCGGCTTCGTGTGCGCGTGGCTGCTCCTGTCGCTGCTCGCGAAACGGGGGCGCATCGCGATTGCGCCCGAGCGCGTGCCGGACGCCATCTTCACGCTCATCCTCGGCGTGCTCGTGGGCGGGCGCCTGGGCTACATCGCCTTCTATCAGCCGTCGCTGCTGTGGACGGTGTACGACCATGCGCCGTGGTGGGGGGCGCTCGCGATCACCGAGGGCGGAATGGCGAGCCACGGCGGGATCCTCGGCGTGATCCTCGCGTCGTGGTGGATCGCGCGGCGCGAGAAAGCGCCGGCGATGCACATCCTCGATTGCGTGGCCTTCGCGGCGCCGATCGGCCTGGGGCTCGGGCGCATCGCGAACTTCATCAACGGCGAGTTGCTCGGACGCATTGTCGCGATGCCCGGCGAGCCGGCGCCGTGGTGGGCCGTGCGCTACCCGCAGGAGTTGCTGACCGGTGCACAGCCGGGCGTCGGCCATCGGCCGGCGCTCGCCCCGGAGCAGGAGGTCGCGCTGCAGAGCCTGCTCGATCGCGCCCGCCCGCCGTCGATGCTGGATTCGGCGACGGATCTCGGCGCGTACTACGAACAGGCCGATGCGCTGGTGCGCGAGGTGCAGCGTCGCACGCCGGAGTTCGTGGAGGGTGTGGCGCCGCTGCTGAGCGCGCGCCATCCGAGCCAGCTGTACCAGGCGCTCGCCGAGGGGCTGATCCTCGGGCTGGCGCTGGTGTGGATCTGGCGGAAGCCGCGCACGCCCGGGGTGATCGGGGCGTGGTTCCTGATCATCTACGGCGTTCTTCGGATCCTGACGGAGTTTGTGCGTCTGCCCGATGACCACCTGCAGGTGCAGCGCATCGCGGGGCTGAGCCGCGGGCAGTGGCTGAGCGTGGCGATGATCGCCGGCGGCGCGGTGGTGCTGGCGATTGTGTGCAGGCGCGGCGCGCCGCCGATGGGCGGCTGGGCGGGCGCCAAAGACGCTTCAGCACCGTCAGGATCGGATGCGGGAGCGTCGGTCAGCCGAGCGACTTGATCGCCTCGGCGAAGTCCGCCTTCTTGGTGAGGCCGAC
>JBICHM010000344.1:0-20951 GCA_043101835.1 Phycisphaerales bacterium
GTGTGCTCTTCCGATCTGACTTCGAGAACGCGGGCGACGCCTACGAGACGGCGGCGAACCTCGACCCCTCGAACAGCCAGTACGCGATCGCCGCGGCGGAGATGCTCATCGAGCTCGGCCGAACCGAGCGCGCCGAGGAGCTGCTCCGCAGCCGCACTGCGATGTTCGAGCACAACGCGGGCGTCCGTCAGACGCTCGGCCACCTGGCGATGCTCCGCGCCGACAGCGCCGACGCGGTCGCGATGTTCCGTGAGGCCCGCCTGCTGGCCCCCGACGACCTCTCGGTCGCCGAGGACCTCGCGCTCGCGCTGGCCTCGAACAGCGACTGGGTCGAGGCGGAGTACACCCTCCGCACGCTCCTGAAGAGCCCCGACTTCGACGGTCGGCGCGATCTGCAGCGCATGCACGCCCGCGCCCTGGTGGCCATCGACCGCCCGGTCGAGGCGCGCACCATCCTGCTCAGTCTGACCAACGACGACGCCGGGCGCAACGACTGGCAGGCCCTCATCGACCTGGCCAACGTCGCGCTCGTGCTCAAGGACGACGCCCGCGCCCGTCTGTCGGCGCGTCGCGCGCTCGCCCTCGTGCCTGATCACCCCGAGCCCTACGCGCTGCTCGCTGCGGTGCAGTACCGCAACGGGGAGCTCGAGTCGGCCCTCGCGAGCCTGAACAAGGCCGTCGAGCGCTCGCGCGGCGACGCGACCCCCGCGCTGATGCGCGGCGTCGTGCTCAGCCGCCTCGGCCGCCAGGCCGAGGCCGAGCAGTCCTTCAACCTCGCGCTGCAGATCGATCCGACCGACGAGCGCGCCGTTCGGATGATCGCCGGTGTCGACGACGAGAACTGAGCGTCCGCACCATTCGTGAGAACCGGGGAGCGGGGAGGTCTGTATGCGGATCGGTGCGTCGCTCGCAGGCGCGGCCACGGCGATCTCCGGCGCTGCGTGCGCCGGCGCAGTCGCTCTGGCTGGCCGGCACGCCGGGATTGATGGGGTCGGACCCCTCGCCGGCGTGGCGGGCGCGGCGGCCGGCGGCGCCGTGCTGCTGGCCTTCCTGCCGATCGCGGCGCGACTCGATCGCGACGTCCGGCGCATCCGCGGCTACCTCCGCTCGCTCGGACGCTCCGGGCGCGTCGAGCCGATCATCACGACCGGCCCGCTCGCGAGCCTCCGCACCGACCTCGGTGAACGCCTCGAGCAGATCCAGCAGCGTCTCGACGCCGCATCGGCCTCCATGCGCGAAGAGCAGATCCGGCGAAAGCTCGCCGAGGCTGAACGCGATCACGCCGAGACGATCGTGCAGAGCCTGCACGACGCGGTGCTGGTGACCGACGCCTACAACGACCTCAAGCTCGCCAACGGGCGCGCCGCCGAGCTCCTGGGCTTCGACCCTGAACAGGCGGTCAACCAGCCGATCGACAACGTGGTGCACGACGAGCGGCTCCGGCGCATCATCCGCGATGCGCTCGCCGCCGCGACGCCGAACCATCGCAAGTCGGTGGACCACGCCGTGCCCGGGGGCGGCGACGAACCCGGCGAGCGCCATTTCGACGTGTCGCTGACCTGCCTGCCGGACCTGCAGGGCTCGATCGGCTCGGTGGGCGGCGTGGTGACGATTCTCCGCGACATCACGCGCGAGCGCGAGATCAGCCAGATGAAGTCGGACTTCGTCTCGAAGGCCTCGCACGAGCTGCGCACGCCGCTGTCATCGATCAATGCGTACCTCGAGATGCTGCTCGACGGTGAGGCGGCCAGCGACGAGGACAAGCAGGAGTTCTATCAGATCATGAAGAACGAGGCGGACCGCCTCGGGCGCATGATCGACAACATGCTGAACATCAGCCGCATCGAGGCGGGCATCGTCAAGGCGAAGATCGTCGACATGGACTTCGTCCAGGCCTCGCAGCGCGCCATCGAGGTGATCCAGCCCCAGGCCCGCCTGAAGAACATCAGCGTGAAGGTGAGTCACGGTCCGCTGATGTACTCGGCCATGGCCGATCAGGACATGATGCACCAGGTGCTGCTGAACCTCTTGAGCAACGCGGTGAAGTACACGCCGGAGGGCGGGCGCGTCACCGTCACAATCGAGAATGACGACGCGACCGGATCGGTGATGGTGACCATTGCCGACACGGGGCTCGGGATCCCTCCGGATTCGATCGACAAGGTATTCGAGAAGTTCTACCGCATCGAGAACTACAAGCGCGTCGCTTCGGGCACCGGCCTCGGGCTGAGCCTCGTGAGGCACATCGTCGAGACCGTGCATAAGGGCCGGATAACCGTGGAGAGCCAGCTCGGCATGGGAAGCAGGTTCACGTTCCTGATCCCGTACGAGCACCAGGGCGCCTAGGTAGGAGAGAGCCGATGCAGCCCGGCAACGCCGATGTCAGAACAATCCTCGTCATCGATGACGAGCCGCACATCACCCATGTGGTCGCGCTGAAGCTGCGCCACGCGGGCTTCGAGGTCCTCACCGCCGGCGATGGCGAAGAGGGGTACGAGGTTGCCTGCGAGGCGTCGCCCGACCTGATCATCACCGATGTGCAGATGCCCTATATGACCGGAGTCGAGATGTGCCAGCGCCTCAGCGCCAACCCGCCGACGGCGTCGATTCCCGTGCTCGTGCTGACGGCGCGCGGGTATGCGCTCAGCCCCGAAGACACCGCGCGAACCAGCATCCGCGGGATGATCAGCAAGCCCTTCAGCCCGCGCGAGATCCTGGACCGCGTCCAGCAGATCTTCGGCGAGGACGACTCGGCGCCCGGCGCCATCGAGCGTGACGCGGCATGACCACCCTCACCCGCCATCCTGAGTCTGCGCAGCCGCTGGACATCGTCCGCGAGCGGTGCCGCGCGCTCAATCTCGTGACCGTCGCGTGCGACGCCGAGGGCACGGTGCGCGGTGCGCAGAGCGTCGATGCGCCGACCGCCGAAAAGGTGGCGCGCTCGCTGTTCACCTCGCCGCTCATCCGTTCGCTGCTCGCCGAGGCCGCCTCGGCGTGGGCGTCGGACGAGGCCGATGGACCGCGCGCCACCGAGATCTGCGACGGACTCTGGGCCACGCCCCTTGCGGACACACGCCGCCGCCGGCGAGTGGGGTACCTCGTGTGCTTCGCGCTGACGCCCGAGGCGCTGCGGGGTGAGCATTTCGAGGCGGCGTGCCAGTCGGCGCAGCTTGACGTCCGCGCGGTGCGCGAGGCGATGACGCCGCTGGCGTCCTTCGACCGCGCAGGCGTTGCTCGTGTGGCGCGACTGCTGCACTGGACCAGCCAGGACCGCGCCGAGATCGCCTCCGACGAGGCGGCGCTCTCGGGGTTCAGCCGCCAGCTGACCGAGTCCTACGAGGAGATCAGCCTCCTTCACAAGCTCGGCCGGTCGATGAACGAAGTGACCAACCCGCGCCGCTTCGTGCAGTTGCTCTGCGACGAGCTGCACGCGACGCTGACCTTCCGGTGGATCGCTGTGCGCTTTCTGCATGATGAGCGCAGCGCCCGGAGCCTCGCCGGGCAGTGCGTCTCGGCGGGCGACCTCCCGTGGCGCGCCAGCGCGTTCCAGGAGATGGCCGGCCGTCTTGCCCAGGGGCTCGAGCCCGGGCGGGCGACGGTGATCGACCCCGCCGAGGGCGCCGACGCCGATGCGTCCACGCGCCCGGGCCAGATCCTGCTGCACCCGCTGGCGCGCGACGGTCGCGTCTTCGGCTGCGTGCTGGCCGGGGAGAAGCAGAGCGAGGACGACTCGGTCACGACCGTGGACATGAAGCTCGTCGACGCCGCGGCCCAGCACCTGACGATTCTGCTGGAGAACGTGGCGCTCTATGAAGAGCAGCAGTCGATGTTCCTCGGCACGCTCGGCGCCATCACGGCCTCGATCGACGCCAAGGACCGGTACACCTGCGGTCATTCGGAGCGCGTGAGTCTGCTGGCGATGCAGCTCGCCGTCGCGGCGGGCCTCGATGAGGCCACCTGCGAGCGCGTGCGGATCTGCGGGCTCGTCCACGATGTCGGGAAGATCGGCGTGCCCGAGAGCGTGCTCCGCAAGCCCGGTCGGCTGACGGACGAGGAGTTCGAGCAGATCAAGCTGCACCCGGTCATCGGCCACCGCATCCTGCGGGACATCCCGCAGCTCAACGACGTGCTTGACGGCGTGCTCCACCACCATGAGCGATGGGACGGCGGCGGGTACCCCCACGGGCTGATCGGCGACGCGACCCCGCTCTTTGCGCGCATCATCGGCATCGCCGACGCCTACGACGCCATGCGGTCGACGCGCACCTATCGCGACGCGATGCAGCACGAAAAGGTGCTCAGCGAGATCCGGCGGTGCGCCGGGATGCAGTTCGACCCGATGCTGACGCCCCTGTTCATGCGCCTCGACTTCGATGAGTTCAACAGGCTTATCGCGCGCCACATCCGGCGCGAGGCTTCCGGGGACGGACTGGAGACCGCGGCGTGAAGCTCTCCTACCAGGAATACGGCCCGATCCTCGTGCTGACGATCTCCGGCGAGTTCACCGCGGAGGACGTCGGGGTCTTTGAGCGCGCGGCCAACGAGCGGCTCGGCGCCGGCTCCCGCCACGTGATGATCGACTGCGAGCACCTCGAGTTCATCGACTCGGCGGGGCTCGAGTCGTGGCTGCGCGTGCGCGACGAGGTCGGCCAGCAGAACGGGCAGGTCCGGCTGATCAACCCGGATGTCAGCATCTCGAAGATCCTCGAGATCACGCGCATGGACAAGTCGTTTGAGGCGCTGCCGAGCCTCGAAGCCGCGGTCAGGAGCGTGCGATGAACGGCGCCCGGCGATCAGGTGTCGCGACGCGCATGCAGCTCGGCGAGCTTCTCGTCGAGCGCGGTGTGATCACCACGCCGCAGCTGAAGGAAGCCCTGCAGGAGCAGTCCGACCGCGGCCACCGAAAGCTGCTCGGCGAGATCCTCGTCGAGATGAACTTCGCGACCGCCGACCAGGTCATGGAGGCGCTCGCCCGCTGCTACGGCGTGCCGTACGCGCGAATCACTGCGAAGACCGCCGACCCGCGCGTGACCGAGGTTCTCCCGCGAGAGTTTCTCAATAACCACTGCGTGCTTCCGCTCTTTCTCGTGCGCGGCGTGCTGACCGTCGCCGTCGCCGAGCCGGCGAACCTCTTCCTCGTCGAGGAGATCGAACGCCTCACCGGCCACCAGGTGCAGATCGTCGCGGCGACCGCCGCCGACATCCGGGCCACGCTGCAGTCGCACGTCCCGACCGCGAACGTCTTCGTGATCGACGACATCTACCGGGATGTCGAGGTCCGGGACTTCAGCGTCGTCGAGACCGATGTCGCCGACATCGCGAATCTCGAGGAGGTCTCGGGCAAGAGCCCGGTCATCAAGCTCGTCAACTACGTGATCTATCAGGCCGTCCAGGACCGGGCCAGCGATGTGCACCTCGAGCCCGACGATCACGACTTTCGCGTGCGCTACCGCATCGACGGCCGCCTGGTGACGCGCCTGAACCCGCCCCACCAGATGCACCCCGCGGTCGTGAGCCGCATCAAGATCATGTCCGGCCTCGACATCTCCGAGCGCCGCATGCCGCAGGACGGCGACATCCACGTCATGCTCGACGGGCGCCCCATCGACCTTCGCATCAGCACGATGCCGGGCAAGTGGGGGGAGAAGGTCGTCATCCGAATCATCGACAACCGCTCGGCGATCGTGCCGCTCGAGCGGATCGGCTTCAGCCCCGAGGTGATGGATACCTGGAAGCGCGCGATCCACGCCGCGAACGGCATCATCCTCGTCACCGGGCCGACCGGCTCGGGCAAGTCGACCACCCTCTACAGCGTGCTGAGCGAGCTGGCGAGCGACGAGCTGAACATCTCGACGGTCGAGAACCCGGTCGAGGTGAACATCAGCGGCATCAACCAGTTCCAGATCAACGACAAGACGGGATTCACGTTCGCCAAGGCGCTGCGATCGCTGCTGCGTCAGGATCCCGACATCCTCATGGTCGGTGAGATCCGCGACACCGAGACCGCCACGATCGCTACGCAGGCGGCGCTGACCGGCCACGTCGTCTTCAGCACGCTGCACACGAACGATTCGATCAGCGCCGTGACGCGACTCGTCAACATGGGCATCGAGCCCTACCTCGTCGCGGCGATGCTCCGTGGCGTGCTCGCACAGCGCCTCGTCCGCAAGATCTGCCCCCACTGCAAGGAAGAGCAGACGCCCGACGACCGTGCGCTCGCTCAGCTCTCCGAGACGCTCGGACGCACCGGTCCGCTCTACAAGGGCGCGGGATGCTCGCGCTGCCACGGCAAGGGGTACGCGGGGCGTCTCGGTATCTTCGAACTCTTCGCCCCGGGTGATGCGATGCTCGAGGCAATCAGCGAAGGGCTCGGCCTGCACGAGCTCCGTGCGATTGCGTCGCGCACCGGATTCCGCTCGCTCCGCCACGATGGCTTTGAGAAGTCCCTCGCGGGCCTCACCACGCTTGATGAGGTCCTGCGCGTCTGCAGCCTGTAACCGCGCCACGGCGCTGATTCGGCCCCGGAGATCCGCCCATGCCCAGGTACGCCTATTCCGCACGCGACGGTATGGGCGTCATGCGCACCGGCGTCATCGACGCGCGCAGCGAGTCGGACGCGATCGGGCTGCTCCGCGACGATGAGCTGACGGTCACCGAGATCCGTATCGCGACACGGATCGGCGGCGACGATCGGCGCAAGATCGATCAGGCCGCACGGCGCGTGAAGCGCGAGGAGGTCATCGCCTTCACCGACCAGATGGCGGTGATGCTCGAGACCGGTGTGCCGCTCTCCGAGGCGCTCGAGGCGTTCCTGCAGCAGACCAAGCCGGGTCCCTTCCGGCAGGTGATCGAGGTCGTCGCCGACCGGATCACGAGCGGCCTGTCATTCTCGGTGGCGATCAGTGAGTTTCCGCGCGTCTTCCCGCGACTGATGGTCAGCCTTCTCGAGGCGTCGGAGGCCGCCGGCGCTCTCGACGTGATGCTCCGGCGCGTTAGCGATTACCTCGCGAGCGAGCGGCAGACGCGGAAGCAGATCCGCTCAGCGCTCGCCTACCCGGCCGTCATGCTCACGATGGCGCTTGCGGTGACGACATTCCTCGTGCTCTGGGTGCTGCCCCGATTCGCCGTGATCTATGAGTCGCGTTCCGCAGCGTTGCCCACGCCGACGCGCATCCTGCTGAGCATCAGCGGCGGCGTGCAGCAGAACGGCGTGCTTATTGCGGGGCTCGCCGGTGTCGCCGCGATTGCCTTCGTCATGTTCCGGCGCAGCCCGAACGGCCGACGCTTCCTCGACACCGCGAAAGTGCGCACGCCGATCGTCGGCCCGATCATGACCAACTTCTATCTGACGCGTGTCACCCGCACGCTCGCGACGCTGCTGGCCGCGGGCGTCACACTGCCGGACGCCATCCGCATCCTCAAGGGCGTGGTCGGCAACCGCATGTGGGCGGACTTGTGGCGCAGCCTCGAAGAGGCGATCACCTCAGGGCGGACGATCGGCGAGGTCGTCCTCGACAGCCCGGTCATCCCCGCGAGCGTCGCACAGATGATCTCCGCCGGCGAGCGCACCGGCCGCCTGCCCGAGGTGCTCGTGCGCGTAGCGGACGTCACGGAGCGCGACTTCGACGAGAGCGTCAAGAGCGGCGCCCAGATGATCGAGCCCATCATGATCACGATCATGGGCGTGATGATCGGCGGCGTCGCCGTGGCGCTGCTCCTGCCGATCTTCACCATCGGCAACGCTGTCGCGGGCTGAGGGCCGGATTCAGCGCACTGTCGCGGGCGATCGATCGTGCACGAGCGCATCGATCAGCGACGGCTCGACCGTCACGCGCCCGCGCCATTCGTTGACGCGAGGCTCGACGACCAGATCCACCGTCGCGCCCGCGCGCAGCAGCGATCGACGCTCGCCCCAGCGCCACCCGACGAACCGCAGGGCGCCCGCCCCGTCGCCGGCGTGCATCGCGATGTGGGCGCCCCGGGCGCCCAGCGGCTCGGCGTCGCGCGCGAGACGCAGCCCCCGAACGACAACCGACGGCTTCGGGTTGTTGCGCCCGAAGGGCGCGAGGCGCTCCAGCTGGCGCACCGCGCCGGGCGTGAGGTCGGCCAGCGACGCCTCGCAGTCGATCCGCGTTTCGGGCGTGAGCATCGATTCGTCGATCGCGTCGTTCGCGACGGCGGTGAACTCCTCGACGAACGCGTCGAGATCCGCACGCCCGAGGCGTACGCCTGCCGCCATGTCGTGTCCGCCGTAGGAGCGCAGGCGCCCGCGGCACGCGTGCAGCGCGTCGGCAATGGGGAAGCCTTCGATGCTGCGGCACGAGCCCACGCACTCCTCGCCCTGGTCCTGCATGAGGATCACCGGCCGGTGGAATCGTTCGACGAGACGCGAGCAGACGATGCCGATCACACCGGGGTGCCAGGTCGGGTCGGCCAGCACCACGGCGCGCCGCCCGGGATCGCCCATGCCCGCATTCTCGGCGCGGTCGATCGCTTCGGCGCAGAGGCGCTTCTCGTCCGTGCGCCGCTCGTCGTTCAGCCCGGTGAGGCGCTGCGCGATCTCCGCGGCGAGCGCTGGATCGTCCGTCGTCAGCAGCTCGACGGCTTCGCGCGCGTGCCCCATGCGCCCGCAGGCGTTCAGGCGCGGGCCGAGCACAAACCCGACCTTCTCGGCATTGATGCCCTCGCCATCGAGCCCCGCCGCCTCGATGAGCGCACGGACGCCCGGATTCGGACACGACGGCAGGCGCGCGAGGCCAAAGCGCGCGATCGCGCGGTTCTCGCCTTCCAGCGGCACAATGTCGGCGACCGTGCCCAGCGACGCGAGGGCGAGCATGTCGATCAGGTGGGCGCGCATCGCCTCGCCGACGCGATCGCTCCCCGCCGCCATCGTCGCCAGTCGCCAGGCGACCTTGAAGGCGACGCCGGCGCCGGCCAGCTCGCCGAAGGGGTACGCCGAGCCAGGCAGGCGTGGGTGCACGAGTGCGAATGCCTCCGGCAGGGCGCCGTCGGCGGGGGGGTTGTGGTGGTCGGTGATGATCAGGTCGAGGCCTGCGTTGCGCGCTGCAAGCGCAGGTTCGATCGCGGTCACGCCGCAGTCGACCGAAACGACCACACGCGCCCCGTCCGAAGCGATCTGCGCGAGCGCCTCGCTGTTGAGGCCGTAGCCCTCGTCGAGACGATGGGGGATGTACCACCCGACGGGCGCTTCGGGCGCGATCGCGCGCATCGTGTGGTAGAGAATCGCGGTCGATGAGACGCCGTCCACGTCGTAGTCGCCGTAGATGACGACGCGTTCGCCGGTGCGCAGCGCCTTGAGCAGGCGCTCGCACGCCCGATCGAGCCCCGGCATCGTGGCGGGGTCGTGCAGGTCGGTGAGGCGGGGCTCGAGGAAGGCGCTCGCGGCGTCGCCGGTGAGTCCGCGCGCGCCGAGGATCCGCGCCGTCAGGGGCTCGAGCCCCGGCGAGGCCCCGTCCGTGGGGGCGGGCGCAAGCCGCCAGCGGTACAGCATTCCGTGCATCGGATCGAATATACGGACCTTGGGCCGGCGCGCGCTTCATCCGGGGGCCAGATGTCGCCGATAGACGCCCGGTCGGCCTCGGCCCGGGGTCGGCGGCGCGGCGTCTGGTTGCCGCGGACACCGCGCTCGCTACGCTGCACGGCTGCGAGCACCGAACCGGGGCGAGCACGGGCCCCGCCGGACGTCGAAACTCCGCATTCCTCCCACGCGAGATCAGGACAGACGCGTGCCCCACGAGCCATACAAGACCGCGCTGCTGATGGGCGCCCCCGGTGCCGGCAAGGGCACCCAGGGGGCCATCCTCCACACGATCCCCGGATTCCATCACTTCTCGATGGGCGACGCCTTCCGAGGCCTCGACCCCGCCAGCGACCTCGGGCGCCAGGTGAAGACCTACTCCTCGCGCGGCGAGCTTGTGCCCGACGACATCACCGTCCAGCTCCTCGAGAAGTCGCTCGCCGACCGCATCGGCGCTGACGCCTACCACCCGGACGCCGAACTGCTCATCCTCGACGGCTTCCCGCGCAACCCCAACCAGGTGCGCCTGCTCGACGGGAAGGTGGACGTCGTCCGCATCGTGCACCTGCAGTGCGACCAGCCGGACGCCCTCATCGCGCGCCTCCGAAAGCGGGCGCTGCAGCAGAACCGGGCAGACGACGCGAAGGAAGAGGTCATTCGGCGTCGCCTCGAGATCTACGCCGCCGAGACCCAGCCGGTCATCGACATGTACCCGCCGGCGATCGTGGACACGATCGACCCCATCGGCGCCCCGGCCGAAGTGCTCCGGCGCGTGCTCGAATCGCTTGCCAGTCTGCAGGCGGGT
Source organism: Phycisphaerales bacterium (assembly GCA_043101835.1). GTDB lineage: Bacteria > Planctomycetota > Phycisphaerae > Phycisphaerales > UBA1924 > JBICHM01. Next base: position 10,344 of record JBICHM010000344.1, read on the forward strand.
CTTTTCGGAAACGTGCTCGCCGGCTGACCGTGTGCCGGATCGGCGCTTGGGCGTGCTCGCGTGCGCGGGTATGGTCGGCGCATGCGTTGGCCCGGTCTGATCGTTGCGCTCGCCCTCGCCGCATCGGCGTTCGGCCAGTCCTTTGTGAACTTCGAAAGCCCGCATACGCACCCGCTGGCGATGACGCCGGACGAGGGTCTGCTGCTCGCGGTGAATACCCCGGATTCGAGGCTGGAGGTGTTCACACTCGCCGGACCGGCGCCCGTGCGCCTCGCAAGCGTGCCGGTGGGGCTGGAGCCCGTCACCGTCCGCGCGCGGAACGCGTCCGAGGCGTGGGTGGTCAACCACCTCTCCGATTCGATCAGCGTTGTCGATCTCGCCACCCTTCGCGTGGTGCGCACGATTCGCACCGGCGACGAGCCCAGCGATGTCGTCTTCGCCGGGTCGCCCGAGCGGGCCTTTGTCACCTGCTCGCAGGCCAACACCGTCGAAGTGCACCATCCGGACGACCCGCTCGCGCCGCCGACGATCCTGACGCTCGACGCCGAGGAGCCCCGTTCGCTCGCGACGGATGGAATGCGCGTCTTCGCCGCGATCTTTGAGTCGGGCAACCGCACGACGATCCTCGCGCAGGCGGTGGTCTCGGACGAGGACAACCCGTACCAGGGCGACCCGAACCCCCCTCCGAACAACGGCGCCGGGTTCGCCCCGGCGCAGAACCCGGCCAACCCGCCGCCCCCCGAGGTCGGCCTCATCGTCCGCGCTGACGAGCAAGGCGCATGGCGTGATGACAACGGCGCCGACTGGTCCGAGGTCGTCACCTGGGACCTGGTCGATCACGATCTGGCGATCATCGATGCGCAGTCGCTGGCGATCGCCTACGCCGGCGGGCTGATGCACCAGAACATGGCGATCGGGATGCGCCCCGACGGCCTGGTCGGCCTCGTCGGCACGGACGCAACCAACGAGGTGCGATTCGAGCCCAACCTCAACGGCGTCTTCCTGCGCGTCCTCGGTGCGACGCTGGATCCGGCGAGCCCCGGCGCGGCGTCGGTCGTCGACCTCAATCCACACCTTGATTACGCCCAACCGACCGTGGCGCAGGCGGTGCGCGACCAGTCGCTGGGCGACCCGCGCGCCGTCGTCTTCGACAGCGCAGGGCGCGCATTCGTCGCGGGCATGGGGTCAAACGACATCGCGGTCTTCGACGGCGCGATGGCGCGCTCCGGGCGCATCGAGGTGGGGGAGGGGCCGACCGGCCTCGCGCTGCGCGAGAGCGCCGGTCACCTCTACGCGCTGAACCGCTTCGAGGGCTCGATCTCCGTCGTCAGCACATCGCTGCTTCAGGAGGTGTCGCGGATTCAGTTCTTTGACCCGACGCCCGAGCCGCTGAGAGAAGGCCGGCGCTTTCTCTTCGATACGCACCTGACCAGCGGCCTCGGGCACACCTCCTGCGCTTCCTGCCACACCGACGGCGCCACGGACGGCCTCGTGTGGGACCTCGGCGATCCCGCCGGCGCCATGAAGCCCTTCAACCAGACCTGCTCCAGCGGCGTCGGCGATGGCTGCGTAGACTGGCACCCCATGAAGGGCCCGCTCGCCACGCAGACGCTCATCGGCGCCGTCGGCAACGGCCCCATGCACTGGCGGGGCGATCGCGAGGACCTCGGCGCTTTCAACCTCGCCTTCCAGACCATCCTTGGCGACGACGCAGTATTGACCCCGCAGGAGATGGCGCTCTTTGAGCAATACCTCCACTCCCGCCGCTTCCCGCCGAATCCCTTCCGCAACCTCGACGGCACGCTCGGCGGCCCCTTCGCCTCGGGGGGCGACCCGCTCGCCGGGCGCGCGCTCTTCACCAACGCGCCCATCACCGCCGGCACGTTTGCGTGCACCTTCTGCCACGCGCTGCCCGCGGGCACGAACACGACGATCACATCCGCGAGCGCGATCTTCGAGACGCAGAGCCTGAAGATCCCGCACCTGCGCAATCTCTTCGAGAAGACCGGCTTCGACACCGCCAGCCAGCAGAGTCGGCGCGGCTTCGGGTTCATCAAGGACGGCAGCGTGCCCAGCCTCGTCGCCTTCCTCGAGCGCCCCGAGTTCCAGTTCTCCGGCGGCGCCACGGGCGACCAGGAACGACGCGACGTCGAAGCATTCCTGCTCTCCTTTGACACCGGCACGCATGCCGCGGTCGGGCAGCAGGTCTTCATCGCCGACATCGGCAGCGCCAGCGCCGCGGATCAGAACCGCCTCGACGACCTCCTTGCGCTCGCCGGCTCGAACGCGATCGGACTCGTCGCCCACCAGAAGCGCGACGGCGTCACGCGTGGTTACGCGTACATCGGCGGGCAGTTCCAGAGCGATCAAACGGGCGAGTCGTATCTGCCTTTCCAACTCGCCGGCCTCGCGCAGCCCGGCAGCGAGGTGCTCTACACCGCCGTGCCCATCGGAAGCGAGATCCGCCTGGGCCTCGACCGCGATGGCGACGGCCACTGGAACTACGACGAGGTCCTTGCCTGCGCCGATCCGGCGGACCCGATCAGCGTGCCCGGCAGCGCGCAGGCCGCGGATCTCGACGCCAGCGGCGAGGTGAACGGCGCCGACCTCGGCATCCTCCTCGGCGCGTGGGGCACGCCCGACGCCGATCTCACCGGCGACGGCACGACCGACGGCGCGGACCTCGGTGTGCTGCTGGGGGCCTGGGGATCGTGCGGGTAGGGCGGCCTGCAGGCCGCCGCGCGCTTACGGCAGCGCCTGCTCGACAAGGTTGATCCGCACCGTTTGCTCCCGCAGCCCGGTGCGCGCGACGAACCGGACCGCGGTCACGCGCTCGGACGACCCGCTGAAGAGGAAGGTCGCCTCATCGTCGTTCCACATCGTGCCGTTGCTCTCGAGCTCGGCGCCGCCGGCGAGGAGGATGACCTCCTCGAAGCGCTCCTTCGCCGTGCCCGGCTGCATTTCGAGCTGCGCGTTGTTCGCGCCGCCGCCAAGGCGAATGCGCACGGTCTCGCCCCCGGTGAGGGAGGCGGGCAGGTCGGACCACTCGCGCGAGGCGGCGACCTCATCGGTCGTCGTGCCGGCGAAGAAAACGGCGTCAAAGTCGGCCGCGAGCGTGAACGAGGTCGCGCTGCGCGCGGGCGCCGTCAGGCGCATCGTGAAGCCCGTCGGCGCATCGCCGAAGGACTGCTCGAGCGCTACGTATTCGAGTTCATCCATGAAGCCGGGCTCGATGCCTGCCAGGTCGGCGCCGGTGGAGTCCGTCGCCACGATTCGCGCCGGCTGGCGCACTTCCAGCAGCGTTAGCCCGCTCGGCGGGTGCAGCGTGAACTTCAGCGAAAGGCCGGGCTTGTCGGAGTCGAAGACGAAGGCGTTTTCGTCCGGCTCGATAAGCGTCGCGACGCGCACTTCGCGCACGGAATCGAGCGTGGGCTCAATCGCGAGGGTCTGCGGCTTCGGTGAGGCGCCGACAGCGAGGGAGCCGGCGACAAGAAACGCGGCGAGCGCGGGACGGATCATGGTCTGGCCTCCGGATCAGGGTGCTTCTCCCCCCGGATCGGCGACAAGCGAGCCTCGATCGACCGCCCCGCGCGCACGCGACGTCCCCAGCATCGGTGGGGCGCCGGCGCAACCGGCGCGCACAGCGGGCCGGCGACACGCTTGCGCCGCCGGCCCGCGGGATTCTCGGAATATCGACCTGCTCACTCCCCGGCCGGCTGCTCCGCGTTGCGCTTGTCAACGAGACGCTGCACCGGCGCCGGGAGGGCGAACGTGCTCTCGTCGATCTCGATGTTCGGCTCGATCGAGGTGAACTCCAGCACCTGCTGGATGCCCGCGAACGAGTTCACGGTCTTGAACGCCATCTGCACGCCGGCGACCTCCCGGTAGTCGGTCATCTTTGCGACCGCGGTCACCTCGCCCATAGGCGACGAGATGGTGAACTGCTGCTGGCGGAGGATGAAGGACTCGGCGTCATACCACCGCTTGATGGGCTTGCCGCCCGTCGCCGGCGTCAGGCTGACGACATGGCACTGCACGCCGTCGACTTCCTCGCTGCCGATGTACTCGCGGCCGGTAAACGACTCGCGCCAATCGACATCGTTGTAGAGCGACGACTGACGCTCGAGCTGCTCGCGCTCCTGGCCGTCGAGCAGGCGCGGGCCCTGCGTGCTGCTGTTGGCCCACGCGATGTCATCTGTGATGCCCTGTGCTTCTTCGCCCATGCCGGCGATGTTCGTCCTCGACACCACCTGCCCGCTGTCGAGATCCATGATGGTGACCACATCGCCGCCGATGCCCATCGCCGCCATCTCGAAGGCGCCGGTCATTCGGACCGATCGGATGGAGCGCGTCTTCGCGACCTCGCCATACGTGGCCTCGACCGCCTTGGCGAGCACCTGGTCGGCGCTCATGGCGGGGGCGCTCTGCTCGGTCGTTGCGGGCTGCGCCGCGCCGGCCTCGGTCGCGGTCGGGAGCATGGTCGCGAGTGTCGCGAACCCGGCGCCGATGCCGATGAGCGCGCCCACCAATCCGTTCTGCTTGCAGCACATATCTCAGACTCCTTCCGGGGCAGCGCCCCGCGATGTGTTCGTTCGGGTTCGTATCAATGGCTCTGCGAGGCGATCCACTCGAGGGCCGCGTCCAGCACCGGGTCAGCACCGGAGCGCACTGTCTCGACGGTCTCGAGGATACGCTCATCCGGCGCCACACCCGCGCCTTCGAGCGACGCGCCCGAGGCGGATTCGTAGCCGGCGAAGGCGTACTGAAAGCCGTCGCCGTTGGGCAGGATCTCCGCGGTGCTCAGGAGCACGAGCCCCGCCGTGCGCTCGCCGAAGATCCGCGCCCGGCCGATGTCCTGCAAACCGCCCGAGAGCACCTCGGAGTTGGACGCCGACATCTCGTCGATGAGCACGGCCACCGGTCCGCCGTAGGTCTCGATGCGCGGGTTCAGCGCGAATCGGAGCGTCGCGCCCTTCATCGTCATCGTGCCGAGGTAGAGATCCGGCTCATCGATCAGCCAGCCGCCCATCGCCATGGCCATCGCGCCGATGCCGCCAATGTTCCCGCGCAGATCGATGACGAGCCCCGGCGCATCGAGATGGCCGAGGATCCAGTCCTCGTACGCCGCCAGCACGGTGGGGGGGTCGAAGAAGACGTTCAGGCCGAAGTAGCCGACCCCGCCCTCGAGCGTGCGCGCATCGATCGCCACGCGCATGTCCGGCAGATTGCCGAACTTCGCGTCCCTGCCCGGCGCCTCGAGGCGTGTGAGGGACAGGGGCCGCGCTGCGCCGTCGGCGTCGCGGAAGCCGATCTCGACCTCGCTGCCGACGGGGCCGCCAAGGCGTCCCTGGGCGACGATCGCGACCGTGGTCTCGGCGCGCTGCACCCCCTCGGCCTCCCCCGCCGCTTCGAGCAGGCGCCCAACCTCGCGCCCGTCGATCGAATCAATCGTCCAGCCCGGGCGCACGCCGGCCTCCGCCGCGGGCGAGCCCTCCCGCACGCGCAGCACGAGCAGCGCATCGTCGCGCAGCCGGACCGTCAGCCCCAGGTCGCCGGAGCCCGATTCGCCCACCTCGATCTGCTCGTACGCCTGCTTGGGAATGACGCCGAAGTGCGATTGCCCGAGCGTGCCGAGGAGGCCGTTCATCGCAGCGCGCGCCTCGTCGTCGCTCGTCGCCGCCTCGACCTGCGGGCGGAACTCGTCGCGCGCCTGCGCCCAGGCGTCCTGATCGAACGTCGGGTCCCACTGCCGGTCGCGGACGGTCTCCCAGATATGGTCGAACGAAGCGACATGCTCGGCCCGCCGCTCGGCGCCGATGGCGTCCTGCGCCAGCGCGCCGGCGGCGACGAGGCTCGAGGCGAGCGCCGCCGCCGCGAGGCGAACGAGCGCGGAGACGCGGATCGCGTCGCGGATCATGAGTCTGCTCCTTGTTGCTCGGTTCCGTTGCGCTCGAGCCCCTCGCGCTCCAGCATGGTGTCGAGCCGGTGTGTGTGTCGTGCATCGGCGCCCCGCTCTCGGTGCACCGGGCTGAAGACGAAGGTCAGCGAGTGCAGGCGCCCGTGTCGGCGCTGTTTCGCATGCGCGAACAGATCGCGCAGCTCATCGACGATCTCCGTCACGCGGCGCACCTCATCGTCGTCGAGCCACGCGAGGTCGCCGCGCACGTGGGTGTTCCGCGACTCCTCGCGCGTCGAAGCGTCGCCGGAGCGGAACGCCTCTTCGGTGATGCGCCGCGCGCGCTTCAGGTGCGTGTCCAGCAGCTTCACCGCGCGATCGGTGTTCTTCCCGGTCGGGAAGTCCACATCGAAGTGCAGCTCATCGGCCGCCAGTTCGTACACGGTCTCGGTCTGGCGGCCGACCCGGCGCTGGTCGCACGCTCGAATGAGTTCGGCGTCTTCCAGCACGCGCAGATGGTGGTAGAGCGTGTCCGGGGCCTTGTCGAGGAGGTAGCCCACCTCGGCCGCCGACGCCCGCCCGAGCGTCGAGAGCGCCATCACGATCTCCATGCGCGGCCCGGAGCACATCGCGCTCCACTGATCATCGCGTCCGACCGTCACCTGAGATGGGCGAGTCCGGTGGTCCATCGGCACCATCATTGGGATACGACCGGGAACAGTTGCACCGTTGGGCCATTTTTCAACGGTACACCCTCTGATCCGGGAGCATCCCGGGCGACTCTCGGTCAGGGTGGGAGTAAAGCAGGCTTGCTAACGCGGATTTCGGATGGCGCGAAAAAGCGAGAACATTGTCCTCTGAGGCTCTTGACGGGGGATCGGCGGGCGCCGATACTGGAGTAATGGATCCAGTTATCCACCAACCCGGCCTCACCGTTCTCATTTCGCAAGGGTCCGAGTACGCCCTGCGAGCGGTGGTCTACCTGGCCCAGCGCCAGGGTGGGTTGTGCCCCACGCAGGAGGTCGCCCAGGCGACCAAGGTGCCGGTGGGCTACCTCCAGAAAATTCTGCGCATGCTCGCCCGGGCGGGCCTGCTCGTTGCGCAACGCGGCGTCGGGGGCGGATTCGCGCTGGCCAAGGTTCCGACCTCCATCAGCGTGCTCGATGTGCTCCGCGCCGCCGACAGCGATGTCAGCCGTATTGAGCGCTGCCCGCTGGGGATCAAGGGGCACACCAGCCTGTGCGCCCTGCATCGCCTCCTCGATCAGGAGATCGCCCACGCCGCGCGCACGTTCTCGACCACGACGATCGCCGATCTGCTCGAGAGCGTGGACGGCGTGCGACCGCTCTGCGAGACGCAGAGCAGGACCTCGCTGACCCTCGACGGGGGGCGGCCGAACGGCGGCCCCGCATCGCCACGAACGCCACCGAAGGACTGAAGCAACAACCACCCCGGCGCCCGGCCGGGGTCTCCGTTCGTCTCAATAAAAGTCGTGTGTATCCACAAATCCAGAGTTCCAGGCCCACCAGTCGCCCCATTGGAAGGGGGAGGCGCATGACCGCGACACCGACCACCACGACAGCACCCGCAACGTCCGACGCCAACCAACGGCGCGCGCTCGGCGTCGCGCTCACGCTCCCGCTCACGTTCAGTGCGATATTCGGCGCGTGCATCCTGCTCCAGCCGGCGCCTGCCGCTACGCCGGTCAGCGCATGGGCTGTCGCCGCGGACCGACTGGACGTGGAGCCGATCGAGATCGGCTCGGGCGAGCTGGCGTTCCGCACCTCGTGCGCAGTCTGTCACGGCCCCGAGGGCGACGGCATCCCGCGCCTCGGCAAGCCCTTGCACAACAGCGAGTACGTGCAGACGCACACCGATGCGGAACTGCGCGCGCTCATCCGCAACGGTCGCGCGGCGAACGATCCGGCCAACACGACGGGCACGCTCATGCCGGCGCGCGGCACGCCGCCCTTGAGCGATGAGCGCATCGACCAGGTGCTCGTCTACCTCCGCGCGATCCAGGAGCCCAACGCGCCCTTCGCGTCGCTCGACGCGTGGATCGTCGAGCAGGCGGCCGACGACGCGACCGCCGCGGGCGTGATCGTGGATGCGCCGGGTCGCGAGCTCTTCGTGGCGTCCTGCTCGGCCTGCCACGGCGCGAGCGGCGAGGGCATGGAGGGCCTCGGCCTCCCGCTCGCGACAAGCGAGTTCGCGGCGGGGATGACGGACGACGACCTCATCCGCTTCATCAAGACCGGCCGCCCGATCTGGGACGCAGAGAACCAGACCGGGCTCGACATGCCTTCAAAGGGCGGCAACCCCGCGCTCTCTGACGACGACCTTCAGACCATCGTGGCCTACATCCGCGCCCTGCACGAGCAGGCCGAACCGGAATAACGCCCCATCAGCACGGCCGGACCCGTGGGGGGTCCGGAGAAAGGACCACCGTCATGTTTACGCACCGTCATGTCACCGCGACGCTCGCGGCCGCGTGTGCGGCCGGCGCCGCGTCGCTCGCGGCGCCAAGCGCGCATGCCCAGTCGATGAGCGATGTGCAGCGCGTCGCGCAGGAGCGCGGCCTCAGCGTCCAGGACCTGATGGCCGCCGCCAAGACCTTCGTGCCCAGCGGCGAGAAGGATGACTACATCATCTTCTCGTCCGGCGGCCACAGCGGGCAGGTCTTCGTCATCGGCGTGCCGTCGATGCGTCTGCTCCGCTCCATCGCCGTCTTCACACCCGAGCCGTGGCAGGGGTGGGGATACGGCGTCGGCGACGACGTCCTCAAGGAGGGCTACGTCAACGGCAAGGCCAACCTCTGGGGCGACACCCACCACCCGGCGCTGTCGGAGACCAACGGCGACTACGACGGCCAGTGGCTCTTCATCAACGACAAGATCAACGCGCGCGTCGCGGTCATCGATCTGCGCGACTTCGAGACCAAGCAGATCATCAAGAACCCGCTGACCGTCAGCGATCACGGCGGGACCTTCGTCACACCCAACACCGAATACGTCATCGAGGGCGGCCAGTACGCCACACCCTGGGGCGCCGAGTACGCGCCGATCAGCGAGTACAAGGAGAAGTACCGCGGCTCGGTGACCATGTGGAAGTTCGACCGCAAGCGCGGACGCATCGACAAGGAGAAGTCCTTCGCGATCGAACTGCCGCCCTACTGGCAGGACCTCTCCGACGCCGGCAAGCTCGTCAGCGACGGCTACATGTTCCTCAACAGCCTGAACAGCGAGATGGCCACCGGCGGCATCGAGAACAAGCAGCCGCCCTTCGAGGCGGGCGTCAGCCGCAACGCCACCGACTACCTGCACATCATCGACTGGAAGAAAGCCGAGCAGGTCTTTCTGGCCGGTCGCGCGACGACGATTCAGGACTTCCCCGTCATCACGCTTGATGTCGCGGTGGAAGAGGGCCTGCTGCACCTCACGCCCGAGCCGCGCAGCCCGCACGGCGTCGACGTCGCGCCCAAGGGCGATCTCATCGTCGTCAGCGGCAAGCTCGACCCGCACGTGACGATCTACTCCTTCGCGAAGATTCAGGAGGCCATCAAGTCGCGGACCTTCAGCGGCAGCGATGAGTTCGGCGTCCCGATCCTCGACTTCGACAGCGTCGTCGAGGCGCAGGTCGAAGTCGGCCTCGGCCCGCTGCACACGCAGTTCGGCCCCGACGGCTACGCGTACACGAGCCTCTTCCTCGATTCGGCCGTCGCGCGCTGGACGCTCGGCGGCGCGTACGGCGCCGGCACGCCGGAGCCCGACTGGACGCTCGTCCACAAGACGCCCGTCCACTACAACGTCGGCCACATCGGCGTCGCCGAGGGCGACACCGTCAGCCCCGACGGCAAGTACCTCGTGGCGTTCAACAAGTGGTCGGTGGAACGCTTCTTCCCGCCCGGCCCGCTGCTTCCGCAGAACTTCCAGCTCATCGACATCGGCGCCAAGGGCGCCGAGATGCCGGTGATCTACGACATGCCCATCGGCGTCGGCGAGCCGCACTACGCGCAGATCATCAAGGCCGACAAGCTCAACCCCTGGACGGTCTACCCCGAGGTCGGCTGGGATCCGCACACGCAGAACATCGATCCGATGGCGCCGAAGCCGAAGATGGAGCGCGTCGTGCGCAACGGCGACACCGTCGAGGTCTACATGACCGCCGTGCGCAGCCACTTCTGGCCCGAGCACATCACCGTGAAGCAGGGCGACAAGGTCGTCTGGCGCATCACCAACACGGAGCGCGCCGTCGACGCCACCCACGGCTTCGCGGTGCCGCAATACAACATCAACCTCAGCCTCGAGCCCGGTGAGACGGCGAAGTTCGAGTTCATCGCCGACACCCCCGGCACCTTCCCCTTCTACTGCTCCGAGTTCTGCTCGGCGCTGCACCTTGAGATGATGGGCTACTTCATGGTCGAGCCCAACTGATGTGCGCCCCCCCGGTGTCGCGCTGAGAGGCGCGGCGCCGGCTTCCACGCCCGCGCAGGCGCGGGCCAGCCAGACACCCCATGCAACACGGAAGGACCAGCCATGTCCTCCTCGCTCCTCGAACGGATTGCCGGCCCCAGGGTCGCGCCCGATGAACTCACCCGGCGCGGCCTCCGCTACGGCGCCCCAAGCGCACTGCTCCTCGCGGCGCGCATCCTCATCCTCGTCAGCCTCTTTCTGCCCTACTGGCACATGGAGCTCGTCGCGCCGCAGTACCCC
>JBICHM010000345.1:0-14024 GCA_043101835.1 Phycisphaerales bacterium
GCTGCTCGACGCCGCGACGATCGACGCCCCCGTCGAGGCGCCCGCGACCCCCGCCCCGTCGCGTCACGTCGACCGGGCGGCCGGGGGCGAAGAGATCGGGCAGCAGATCGGCGCCTTCAAGCTCCTCGAGCGCCTCGGCGAGGGCGGCTTCGGCACCGTGTACCTCGCCCAGCAGGAAGAGCCCGTCCGGCGGCGCGTGGCGCTGAAGATCATCAAGCTGGGCATGGACACCCGGCAGGTGATCGCGCGCTTCGAGGCCGAACGCCAGGCGCTGGCGATGATGGACCACGCGGGCATCGCGAAGGTGCTGGACGCCGGCGCCACGGCGACCGGGCGCCCCTACTTCGTGATGGAGCTGGTCCGGGGCATTCCCGTCACGGACTACTGCGATCGGCACAAACTCGACGCGAAAGCGCGCCTCGAACTGTTCATCGAGATCTGCCACGCGGTGCCGCACGCGCATCAGAAGGGCGTGATCCATCGCGATCTGAAGCCCAGCAACATTCTCGTCGCCGAGCAGGACGACAAGCCGCTGGCGAAGGTGATCGACTTCGGCATCGCCAAGGCGACCAGCGCCCGCCTCGGCAACCAGACCGTCTACACGCAGCAGCGCCAGCTGATCGGCACCCCGGCGTACATGAGCCCGGAGCAGGCCGACATGTCGGGCCTCGACATCGACACGCGCAGCGACATCTACTCGCTGGGCGTGATCCTGTACGAGATCCTGACCGGCGCGGTGCCCGTCGACGACGACACGCTGCAGCACGCGACCTTCGACCAGGTCTCGCGCATCCTGCGCGAGTTCGAGCCTTCGAAGCCCAGCACGCTGGTGCGGAAGCGCGGCGACACACGCGCGGGGGCCGAGGCGCGACGAGGCCCAACCGCAGCCCACCTCGCACGGGAGCTGAAGGGCGACCTCGACTGGATCGTCATGAAGGCGATCGAGAAGGACCGGGCGCGCCGGTACGAAACGGCCAACGCACTGGCGATGGACATCGAGCGCCACCTGCGCAACGAGCCGGTGCTCGCCGGCCCGCCAAGCCCGGTCTACAAGTTCGGCAAGTTCGCCCGGCGCAATCGGGTGGCGCTCGCGGCGGCGAGCGTCGTCTTCCTCGCGCTCGTCGGCGGGCTGACCGCGGCGGCAATCGGATTCCGCAGCGCTTCGATCGAGCGCGATCGCGCCGTGGCGGCGCGCGTGGAGGCCGAGCAGGCGCGCGACGAGAGCGAGGCGGTGACGAGCTTCCTCTCGGGGATGCTCGCCGCGGTCGATCCGGGCAACAGCGGTCGCGACGTCGCGGTGCGGGACGTGCTCGACGTCGCCTCCGCATCGATCGAGGCGGCGCTCGACGACAACCCGCTCGTCGAGGCGCGCCTGCGCGAGACGATGGGCCGCACCTACCTCGAGCTCGGGCTCATCGACGACGCGGCGCGCCACCTGCCCGCGGCGTACGAGATCCGACGCAGCCAGCTCGGCGCGAAGGATCCGGACACGCTCGCGGCGCTGAGCGCTATGGCCCGCCTCGCGGCGGCGCGGGGGGATTACCCACAGGCGCGCCGGCTCATCGAGGAGTCGCTGAACGCCGCGTCGCAGGATGAGGCCCGCGTGCTCGACGCCACGCACCAGCTGGCGGTGATCGACTTCCTGCAGGCGCGGTATGAGCCGGCGGAGGCGGGCTTCCGGCGCGCCCTCGAGGGTCGCGAGGCGCTGCTCGGGCCGGAAGACCGGGACACGCTCGAGAGCACGCGCGGGCTGGCGCGACTCTATCGCGAAATGGGGCGCTGGGCCGAGGCCGAGCCGCTACTCGTGCGCACGCTCGAGGCCCAGGAGCGCACGCTCGGCGCCGAGCACCCCGAGACGCTGCGCACGCTCGCCGACCTCGCCTGGCTGGCCTTCCGCCTGGGGAACATGGAGCGGACCGAGTCGCTGTACACCCGCACGCTGGGCGCGACAGAGCGTGTGCTCGGGCCGGATCACCCGGTGACGCTGGGCGTCGCGGCGGACTTCGCGCAGGCGCTGACCGACGCCGGGCGCTACGACCAGGCCGGCGCGATCCTGGCCGATCGGCTCGAGCGCTTCCGGCGCGTGCTGGGCGCCGATCATCCGGACACGATCAGCTCGCTGGCGGCGCTGGGCATGGTGAAGCGCCGGCAGGGCGACATCGAGGGCGCGGCGGCGATGCTCGACGAGGCGCGCGCCCTAAGCGAAACGGCACTCGGCGCGACGCACCCCTCGACGCTGACGACGCTCGTCAATCTCGCCAATGTGCGCCTCGAGCAGAACCGCCTGGCGGACGCCGAGGCGCTGCTGCAGCGCGCCCTCGCCGGGCAGCGCACGGCGCTGGGCGACGACCACATCGACGCCATCGCCACGCGCATCACGCTGGCCAGCGTGCTCAGCCGCATGGGGCGCAGCGCCGAGGCCGAGACGATGTACCGCGACGCCATCGCGGCGTGCAAGGCGGCGCTCGGGCCCGACCACCGCAATACGCTCGTGGCGACGGTGAACCTCGCGATCCTGCTCCGCGGCGATGGGCAGTACGACGAGGCCGAGGCGCTCTACCGCGACGCCATCGGCATCATGGAGCGCACGATGGGGACAACGCACCCCGCGCGCCTGCGCACCATGAACAACCTTGCCGAGCTGCTCGCGGCCGTCGGGCGCCTCGACGAGGCCGAGCGGACGCACCTGGACACCCTCGCCATGCGCCAGCAGTCGCTCGGCGCGGCCCACCCCGACACCCTTGTGTCGCTCGACAACCTGGCGCGCCTCTACGGGAACCAGGGGCGATGGGTGGAGGCGGCGGACATGTACGAGCGGACGGTCGCCGCGCTCGACGGGCGCGACGGCGGCGCCGGGCTGGACGTGCTCGATCCGCTCGTGTCGCTCGGCGACGCGTGGGTTGCCGCCGGCCAGCCCGACAGGGCGCGTCCGTCGGTCGGTCGTCGGCTCGAGACACTGCGCCAGGCGTCGCGCGAGCCGGGCGCCCCGGCGGCGCTGCTCGTCGGCGCGGCGTACACCTTCCTGCGCTGCGAGCCGGCGGACATGCAGGACCCCGCCAGCGCGCTGCCGATCGCGCGTGCGGCGGTCAGCGCGACCGATCGCCGGGATGTGGACGCGCTCGACCTGCTCGCCGAATCACTCGAACGCACCGGAGACGCGACTGGCGCGGCGGACGCCCTTCGCGAGGCGATCGCGCTGCTGCCCGAGGGCGACTCGCGGCGCGCGGACTTCGAGCGCCGCCTCGCTGAGACCGGGTCGGATTCGAACTGATCGGCCGCCCCGTGCGGTCAGGCGCGCCGGCGACGCGCCGCGACAGCGCCGAGGCCGACGATCGCGAGGCCCGCGGGACCGGGCAGCGGCACGACATCAAACTCGGGCGGCAGGTTCACGAAGGACTCGCTCCCGCCATCGGCAAAGCCCTGCACGTGCATCCCGATGCGGAGGGTGCCGTCCACGAGCGCCTGGAGGGTGTCCTCGAAGTCGAGCCCGGGGAGCAGTTCGAAGATGAGCGTGAGCGACTCACCAACGTCGATGCCGTTGGCGCGACCGGGCTCGTTCCCGACGCTGAAGGCCTGCGTGGCCTCGAAGGGCGGGTCGAGCTCGTTGCCGCCGGGCCGGTCTGCGGGGTTGGGGTACTGCTCAAAGTCGACGCCGTTCTCAGGATCGTCGAGGATCGTCGCGAGGCCGAGGATCGTGCCGTCGTCGAAGTAGATCTGCGTGATCGTCGACTGCGCCGGGCCGGGGTTCTCGATGAGGAACCCGATGAAGTTCCCCTCGCGCACCGGGCCTGTGGTGGGGCTGAAGACATCGATCGTGAGCTGCTGCTCGCCGTCGGAGGTGTTGGATTCGTTGTTCTTGGACACGCCTCCGAATCGGAGGGTGACGGCGGACGCGGCGGTGGACGCAAACAGCGCGCCCGCAACGGCGACGCAAACACGGCTCGACATGCTCATGGCTCTCATTCTCCCCGGCGGCGCGCACGCGGCCGCCAACTCCCTGCGAGTGCAGCCAGATCCTACCGGCGATCCGGCCCGCCGCAAAGGAAAATCCCGTCATTAGGGTGTGAGGCTGGGGTGAGTGTTGGGGCTCGCCTGAGCCGGGGCCGATGAATCGGGGGATGCCCACCGGGTATTCTCCCGCCATGAACATCATCCAGAAGGCGCGCCAGATGGTCGGCGAGGTGCAGACGACCCAGGGAAAGAAGCTCGACGAGGCGTGGGCCCTGGTTGGGCGGATTCTCGGACGTTTGCCGGTCGACGCCGACGAGGCCGACCGGGTGGTGCGGGAGCGCGATGTCGCCGGGCTCGATGCGATCGTGGGGGCGATCGAGAACCCGGGCGAGGCGCCGGGACCGGCGGAGATCAGCGAGGCCGTCCGGTCGCAGATGGCCGGCGCGATGCGCGCGTTCCGAAAGCGCCTGAAGCTCGCACGCCTGGCGGATGAGTCCAAGCTCGGCGGGCGCCAGCTGTCGGGCGGCCGGAGGAGCGAGATCGACGCGATCCAGCCCCCCACCGACTACCCGCGCGAGGTGTGGGACGCGCTGGTCGCCGACGGGCAGCTCAAGCACACCGGCGGCGGGTTCTACGCCCCGGTGGATTGACGCGCGCGGACGAGCCAGTACAGCGCGAGACCCGAGGCGATCGTCGCGACCGCGGCGCCGGCCTCCCATGGGCGGCGCATCGCCGCCAACGTTGCGAAGACGAGCGTCGCCAGCACGTAGGCGCCGTGGACGATCGGGAACCCCGGCGCGCGCATGGCCGGGTCGCGCCGCTTGAGCAGGAAGACGCTCGCAACAGCCGCGGCCGTGCTGAGGCCCAACGTGAAGCCCAGGTACGAGAGCAGTTGCTGCAACTCGCTGACGGCCGCGACGACACAGGCGAGCGCCGCCTGCAGCCACACGGCGCGAAGCGGTGATGCGACGACGCGATCGAGCCCGGGAAGGAAGAGGCGGTCCTCGGCCATCTTCGCGTAGACGCGCGGGCCGGTCATGATCATCGATGAAACGCTCGTGACGAGCGCCAGGGCGATCACCCATCGCGCCGCCTCGGCGAGCGCATCGCCGCCGACGGCGCGCGCCGCGACGGTGGCGACATCCTCACGCCCCGCGATGCGCTCCGGGGCCGGCGCGAGGACGAAGACGGCGTTGAGCGCGAGGTAGAGCAGCGCGACGCCAAGTGTGGCGAGCGCCATCGCGCGCGGCACGGTGCGCGCGGGGTTGTGCGCTTCGCCGGCGATGTAGATCGCGGCGTTGAATCCGCTGTAGCTCAAGGAGATCCACATCACCGACGTGGCGAAGGCGAGGGCGTCGCAGCCGGGGATGTCGCCGGCGTCATGGCGCAGCGGACCGCCCGGCCAGCGCTCGTCGCCCAGCGTTGTCGCGGCGAAGGCGAGAAACGCGACGAGCAGGCCGAGTTTGATCGCGACCTTGGCGTTCTGCGACACGACGCCGGGCGTCACCCGCACGCCGTGGAGCAGCGCGCATGCGAGGATGACGCCGATCGCGACCGCGCCTTCCGGCAGCCACGCCGGGCGCACGCCGTCGGGGAGCGCGTAGGACTCGAAGGCGGTCGCCGCGAACGCGATCGCGCCGGTGAACCCCGCCAGGAGCGACACCCAGCCGGCGACGAACCCTGCGCCGGGGTGCACGGCGCGCGAGAGGAAGAGGTACTCGCCGCCGGATTCGGTCATCCGCCGCGCGAGGGCGCCGTAGGCGATGGCGCCGCAGAGCGCGATGACGCCCCCCACTGCCCAGGCACCGAGGACGCGCGCGGGGGTTCCGAGGTCGGCCAGCGCGAAGCCGCTGGTGGTGAAGACACCGGCGCCGATCATGCTCGCGACGACGAGCAGCGCGAGCGACCAGACGCCGAGCCTCGCGCGCGGTGCGCCGGCCATGGGTCAGCGCCGCCGGAAGCGGAGCATGTAGTTTTCGCGCAGGCCGTCGATCTCGATCTCCTCGACGAGGTCGAATCCCGCCGCTTCGATCTCGGCAGTGAAGACCTCCTTGCCCGCGCGCACGTGCTCGAGCAACCACGCCGACGTCTGCCCAGGGATGCGCTCGAAATCCACCACGTAGAACTCGCCGCCCTGACGCAATGCGCGCCGGATCGAGGCGAGCGTCGTTTCGGGGTACTCGAAATGGTGGTAGACGTCGCAGGCGAAAGCGACATCGACGCTCGCGCGCGGGAGGTCGATGGAGTCCTCGCTGCACACCTGCGCCCGGACCTGGCTGAGGCCGAGCGCCGCGGCCCGGTCTCGCATGTGCTCGACGAAGGGCTCGCTGATGTCGATCGCGTAGACCGTGCCGGTGTCGCCGACCGAGTGCGCGAGCGCCTCCAGAAAGAGGCCGGTGCCGGCGCCGATGTCGACGACGGCATCGCCGGGCTGGATGCCCATGGCGTTGACGATCTCGCGATGCCAGCGCGCGATCTCGCGGCTCTCGACCTCGAATCGCTCGATGTAGGCCTCGATGTCGAGGTTGGGATCAAGGAAGGTCTGATTGATGCCGGGCTTGACGCTGGCTTCGTGATCGGCGGGCGAGGACGCGCACGCGGCGAGCGCGAGGAGCGCAATCGCACACAACGAGACTCGCGGCAGAGTGCAGCGCATTCGGGGTCTCCCTTCTCGACGCGATGTTCAATGGAACGGCGACGGAGCCGAGAATACATGGTCGGGCGGATTCGGGGAAACCCCGGTTTTCTTGACGGCAGGCCGAATCATCGATGCGCGACGATGGAGCGAAGTAGACTCATCCCGCCTGGAGGTCGGCGGCCCCTTCGCTGGGGCCGCGGCGCGATGCGTCGTCTGCCGGCACGGGCGCAGACCACACAACGGAGCACACTGATGGCTCGCCGGCGCGCACACCTGCGATGGAGCGTGACTTTTTTGACCTGCGCCCTAACGCTCGGCGGCTGCGGCGGCGGCGGGGAGGGCGAGTCTCCACCGGAGTCTGGATCCGAGTCCACACCCAGCGTCAATGCGCCCCGCACATCGTCCCCGGCTCCGGCCGCTTCGCGTCTGCCCGCGCACAATCCGGACGCCACCTACAGCGGGAAGACCGCGGCCGAGTGGGGCGCGATGCTGAGCGACCTGAACCCAGATGTGCAGGGCGAGGCGCTGGCGGCGCTCGGCCGATTCGGCGTCGATGCGCTCCCGGCGCGGGAACAGGTCCGGGCGGTTGTCACCTCGAATGCGCCGGAGTTGATCCGCTTTATGGCGCTGGCCGCGCTGCAGTCGATGCAGGACCCTGACGCCGGCGCGACGGCGCTGGGGGCGCTTGCTGATCCCGAGTTCAGCGCGGATCAACGGGCGTTCGGAGACCTCATCCAGGCGTCACTGGAGATCGCCGGCGAGGAGGCAGTGCATGGGGCGGTGCTCGGCCTCGCGACGACCGACCGGGCGCACGCGACGACACTGATGACGATGAACGGCCTCCCGACGCAGACACAGACCGCGCTGGAGGCGGCGATCTTCAGCGGCGAGCATGACGAGCGCGCGGTGGCGCACTTCCTTGCGCGCCTGACGGTGTTGGATTTCCTCGACGACGACGCGCGCATCGCGTACATCAACGCGCACCGCGCGGAGGCGGCGGCGAATCTCGGGCGCACGCAGCAGGCGCTGCTGGCGATCGGGACCGAGGAGGCGATGGACCTGACGCTGACACTGCTGGCGTCGCGAGGGCAGGCGTTCCCACAGCAGACGGCGCCGGTGATGCGCCAGTTCGTGGTGCAGGGCGCAGTGGCGCCGGAGGTCGTGATCGGGCGCATGGCCGAGTGGTCGCGCACGAGCGCCGAGCAGGGGATGATCGAGGAGCCTCTTGCGCAGGTGAACGCGCTCATCGGCGACCTGCGCACCGCCGGGCAGCGGGCCGAGGAGCAGCGCATCGCACAAGCGCTGCGGGACCAGGAGATGTCCAGCGCGGACGCGCAGGCCGCCCGTCAGCGCCTCCGCACCAGCGGCCCGGATGACGATCGCTATCGCGCCGCGCAGGGCGCGTATGTCGAGCTCCTGCACGCGCTGGTGCGCGAGGGACCGACCGAGACGCATCAGGCTGTGGGCGTGCTGTATCTCGTTCCGTACGCACAGGGCGGGCCCGCTGCGTCTGCGATCGCGTCATTGGCGCCGGTATTCGACGCGCTGTCGGATGCGTCAACGCCTGATGTCGTCCGCGCCACGGCGGGGCAGCAGCTGCAGCAGACGGCGGCGCGGTTCATGCAGGTCGATGCGCAGGGCTTTGTCGATCGCATCGCCGACGCGCTGTGGACGGGCGCGGATGTGAACGCGACGCACTTCCCCGAGCAGATCCTGATCCGGGCGGGGGCCGCGGGGCCGCACCGGCAACTCGTGATCGACGCCGTGGCCGCGGGCGCCGAGGGGCGACTCGAGACCTGGGCGGTCAATCCGGCGATGGTGGTGCTGCTGAACCTGATGGGGCAGCGCGGGATGGAGACGGGCGACAGCGCGACAGCGCCGTCGATCGCGCTGGGCAGGATGCTGGCGAGCCACCAGGCGCACCTGGGCTACATCCAGAACATCCTCGGCTCCAAACGCAACGCGGTGATGGGATACACCAGCCTGGACGGCCTCATCGGCATCCTCGAGCCGTCGATCTTCGCCGACTTCCAGACGGTCAACCACCAGTACTACCCCGACCAGTTCGCGGGGTGGATGATGAACCCGCTGACGATTCCCGCGGCGGTGCGGACGGATCCCGCGGCGCGCGAGCGGTGGCGGGTGTTCCTGCAACGGGTGGTCGACGCCAATGATCCGGCGTGGGCGAAGTCAGCCCAGATGGGCCTGGACAACCTTGCGCGCCTGTAGTCGGCGCCCGAGGATTCCGCCCAGAACGGACGAACGCCGCGCCCCCCGGGCAGGGGTCGCGGCGTCGAAAAAGCCACCTGCCGGACTCGAACCGGCGACCTGAGCTTTACGAAAGCTCCGCTCTACCAACTGAGCTAAGGTGGCGGAAGGGCGGAAGTATCCCGCCATCGGGGGCGGTTGTCCACTGGAACGAAGGGGGGACTCGCCGCGTTCCGGGCGTGCTCAGCCCGCCTTCGCGACCCCCGCCGCCTCGCGTGGCAGGGTCTCGGCGATGTTCTTCACCACCGCGTCGGGCGTCACGCCCTCGGCTTCGCCCTCGAAGTTCACCAGCACGCGATGGCGCAGGGCCGGGAGGGCGACCGCCTGGATGTCGTCGATGGCGACGCTCGGGCGACCGTCGAGGAGGGCGTGGCACTTCGCGGCGAGGACGAGCGACTGGGCGCCGCGCGGGCTGGCGCCGAAGCGGAGGAACTTGTTGACCATCGGCGTCGCGAACTCGCCCTGCGGGTGCGTGGCGAGGGTCAGTCGCACCGCGTAGTCGCGCACGCGCTCGCTGATGGCGACGCGGCGCACGAGGCGCTGGTGGGCGAGAATGGTCGGGCCGTCGAGGACCGGCTCGACTTCCTGCTGCGCGCCGGCGGTGGTGCGGGCGATGATCTCGCCGAGGTCGGCGCGCGAGGCGTAGCCGACCTGCAGCTTGAAGAAGAAGCGGTCGAGTTGGGCCTCGGGCAGCGGGTAGGTGCCCTCCTGCTCGATCGGGTTCTGCGTCGCCATGACGAGGAAGGGCGCCTCGAGCGTGTGCGTCGTGCCGTCGACGGTGACGCTGCGCTCCTGCATGGCTTCGAGCAGGGCCGACTGCGTCTTGGGCGTGGCGCGGTTGATCTCGTCGGCGAGGAGGATCTGCGTGAACACCGGGCCGTGCTGGAAGCGGAACTCGCGCCCGTCCGGCGTCTCGATGACGATGGTCGTGCCCGTCACATCCGCCGGCATGAGGTCCGGCGTGAACTGGATGCGGTTGAAATCGAGACTGAGGGCCTTCGAGAGTGTGCGGACGAGCAGGGTCTTGCCGAGACCAGGCACGCCCTCCAGCAGGGTGTGGCCGTTGCAGAAGAGGCAGGTGAGCACGCCCCCGACGATGTCGGCCTGCCCGACGACGATGCGCCCGATCTGCGTGCGCACGGCGTCGTAGTCGGCGCGGAACCGCTCGATCGCGGCCTTTACCTCGTCGGGGTTCTTGGGGTCAAGGGGCGCCTGGCTGTTGGATGCGTCGGTCACGCGTGGATGGTAGCGGGACGGGGGCGTGGCGGATGCCGGCGGGGCGCTCCCCGGACTTGCAAGCTCAACATCTTGTGCCTCACCGCACCGTCAGCGTCGGCGTCCGCTCCTGCTTGCGCATGCTGGTCACCGTCACCTGCTTTTCAAAGGCGTCCACGAGGCGTTCGAGTTCGGCTCTGAGCGCCTCGTTGCCTTCGAAGTTGGCGGTGGGGTTTCCGGCGTCGGAGTTGGCGCGCAGCTCCATGTGGATCGGCAGCTGGCCGAGGAAGGGCAGGCCGAGGCGCTGGGCCATCTTCTCGGCGCCGCCCCTGCCGAAGATGTCGTACTCCCTGCCGTCGTCCCCGATGAAGTAGGACATGTTCTCGACGACGCCGATGACCTCGATGCCGAGGCTCTGGAACATGCGCGCGGCCCGCACCGCGTCGTCCTGCGCCACCTTCTGCGGCGTGCACACGATGACCGCGCCGTCGAGGGCGAGCATCTGCGCCATGGTCAGCGGCACATCGCCCGTGCCCGGCGGCAGGTCGATGATGAGGTAGTCGAGCTCGCCCCACTGCGTCTGCTCGGCGAGTTGCTTGAAGGCGCCGTGGGCCATCGGGCCGCGCCAGATGAGCGGGCGCTCGGGATCGACGAGCTTGCCGATGGTGGTGGCCTTCACGCCGTGGACGTGGAAGGGCTGCAGCATCTTGCCGACGACGGTCGGCTCCATCGCGGTCAGGCCGAGGAGCGTGGGCATCGAGGGGCCGTATATGTCGCCGTCCATGATGCCGACGGCGTGCCCCTTGCGCGCGAGGCCGACGGCGAGGTTGAGGCTGACGCTGCTCTTGCCGACGCCGCCCTTGCCGGCGCCGACGGCGATGATGCGCGCGACGCCCGGCAGGGGCTTCGCATTCGCCTGGGGCGACTGCGCCTGCTGTTGCGCGCCGGGGGGGGCCTCCTGCTTCGGGGGCGCGGCGCTGACGACGAACTCCACGTCGGTGGTGTGCTTCCCGGCCGCGAGCTGCTCGGCCATCGCGTCGACCGCTTCGATGATCGCGCGCTTCGCGCTCTCGCGCGCCTTGGCGCCGGAGGAGGGCAGGGCGACCGTGACGCCGACATGGCCGTCGCAGACCGCGCAGCGGCGCACGGCGTTCAGCGAGACGAGGTCTTCGCCCGACTCGGGGTCGCGCACGGCGCGGAGGGCGGCGAGCACCTGGTCCTTGGTCAGCGACATATCGGGCGGTCCTCCGGCGGGCGATGCGAGCGGTGACGGTCGGAGGGGATCCTAGGCGTTCGCCGGGGCCGGTTCGGGGGGCAATAGACGCCCGAGCGGTGCGTTCTGCCCGACGAACAGGAGACCACACCATGCGACGCACCACCGCATTCACACTCACGATCGCCGGGCTCGTGGCCCTCGCCGGCGCCGCCCCGACACATGCCCAGGACGATCTGCTGCAGGGTCCGAAGGCCAGGCAGGCCGGTCCGGCGGGCGCCCCGGCCGACTTTGCGCGCGCCGGCGACGACCTTCGCGACCCCACCCCCGCGATGCGTCACCGCCTGCTGATGGCGGCGATCCGGTCGCTCGAGCGCGACGAGACGCTCGCCCGCGACGGCGCGCAGCGCCAGGCGATCGAGGCGCAGGACCGGCTGTACCGCGCGGCCCTCGAGGCGTATCGCGAGGCGAACGCCGAGGCCTATGCGTCGCTCCGCGCCGAGCGCGGCGGCGATCGCCAGGCGATGCGCGAAGGAAGGCGCGATGGCGACGGCGCGCGCTCCGGCGACGGGCCGCCCCGTGATCGCGCCGGCGCCCGGGCGGGCCACGATGAGGATCGCCCCGCGCGGCGCGGGCAGCGCGCCGAACGGGCGCCGGCTGATCCCGAGCAGCGCGAGCAGATGCGAGCCGAGATGCGTGAGCGCGTTCAGGCCCTTCGCGCGCTCGAGATGCACGCGCCTTCACCCGCCGACATCGACGCCAACATCTGGGGCCTGCTCCGCGCCGAGCAGAAGCAGGCGGTCGAGCAGCGGATGTCACGGATCAAGGAAGGCGCCGCCGACCGGATGCGAGATCGCGCAGCGCGTGGACGCAACGACGCCGAGGGCGAACGCCCACGGCGTGAGCGCGATGCGGAAGGTCGGGGCGAGCGCCGCGGCGGCGCGGCGCTGACCGAGCAGCAGCGCGAACGCATTCGGCGCGCGACCGAGGGCATGTCGCCCGAGGAGCGGCGCGAGTTCATCGAGCAGCTCCGCCAACGGATGCGCGAGCGCGGCCGGGGCGAGGAACGCCCGGCGCCGCCGATGGAAGAGGTTGAGGTCCCGCCGCCGGGGCGTTGACCGAACCCCCGATTCGCACCCCGCAAAAGGCCCCGATCGGGGCCTTTTTTCCTGCGCGTAACCTCCGGAGATACCCCGACTTCCGGCGATTTCCGAGCACCGGGTAGCGCATCCGGGACATCATGCACCCTGCGCCAAGGACGGCTCTTCCCGGCAGGGATGTCGACACGACAACCGATGCCAGGGGAAACCGACCATGAGCGACATCACCGATCCGTCGACCGAGTCCTTCGACGACGCCTGGATGCAGCGGAACGACTGCCTCGACTGCCTGAAGCAGAAGGCGAACGATCCGCGCGATCCGTTCCACGCGGAGGCCAAGGCGGCGCTGCGCTACTTGCGGTGCCTGCAGTTCTTCATGGCGTGCCGATTCCTGAAGCGCAGTGAGGCGGGGATGCCCTGTGGCCAGCGGGCTGTAAAGGACCTCAAGAAGATCCTGCCCAAGCTGCCCAAGGGCGACTGTTCCGACATCGGGATTGTGCTCACGAGCGGCGAGACCAAGCTGCTGGTCAGCATGACCGGCGCGACGGTGACGATTATCGAGGGCGAGGACTGGGACGATCGCTCGCCGTAAGACGCACGCGCATCCGCTCGATGCGGGCGCGCTCGACCTCGAATGACCGCGTCTCGGTCGCATCCATGCGCTCGCACAGACCCTCGGCGACGATCAGCAGCGCCTCCGCGGCGCCGGGCTGGAGCAGCACCGTCAACGACTCGGCGCGCTCCAGCAGCATGCCGAGCAGACGGTCGCTGTCGGACTCGGTCAGGCCGAACTGCGTGCGGATCGCGTCGTCGAGAATCGCGGCGGCCTCCTCGTGCAGCGCGAACGCACGGAGCGCCGCCGCGAGATTGCGCTGCACGACGACCGTGCGCGCATCCTCACGCCCGTAGCGCGCGATCGTGCGTTCGAGCGTGTCGCGCAGGAGCGGCAGCGCCTCGCGGTCGGCCCCCGCCTCGACGAGGGCGAGGCCGAGGTTGCTGGCGATCTGGAGCGTATCGGGATCGTCCGCGCCGAGCGTCTCGCGCGCCGTCTCGAGGAGCGGGCGCCCGACTTCGACCGCCTCGCTGTAGCGCCCCGCGCTGCGCAGCGCCGCCGCGAGAGAGCGGCGCACACGGATCGCCTCGCGCGACGCCTCGCCGAACCGCGCCGTCCGCACCGCGAGCACCCGCTCCAGCATGGAAATGGCCTCCCCCTCGCGCCCCGCCTGGCGGAGTGTGACGGCGAGGTTCATCAGGAGCGCCATCATGTCGTCTGCATCGGGTTCGAAGACCGTCTCACCCAGCGCGAGCGCCTCGCGCCCGTAGCGCTCGGCCGCCTCGTGGCTGCGGAGGCGTCGCTCCGCGAGGCCGGCGAGCGAGAGCGCCCCGATGTGCGCCTCCGAGCCCGGCTCGATGTCGCCGTAGAGGCGCGCCGCCTCGCGCGCGTGGCGCGCGAAAGTGGCGCCGTCGCCGGCGCGATACAGCTCGACCGCGCGCTCGAAACGCAGCGCCGCCTCGGCGCCCGGATCGCCCACGCCTTCGCGCTCCAGCCGCAGCGCGAACGCCGCCTCCTCATCGGCGAGCGACGACGACGCCGGCGGCGCGAGGACATAGTCACTGAGGCGCTCGAGCAGCGCGATCG
>JBICHM010000346.1:0-3277 GCA_043101835.1 Phycisphaerales bacterium
CGAAGAACCGCTCGACGACAAGCCGGTCGATGGCGTCGAAGGTCGGCAGGTGTCGATCGGCGCCGATCGCCGCGGCGCAGCAGCACAGCGTGAGCGTCAGCGCGCTCCCCCACCGTCGTGCGATCGCGAACGTCATTCAGACCCCGATGAGCAGACGGTCCGGGCTCTCAATGCACTCCTTGATGTGCTTGAGGAACCCAACCGCCTCGGCGCCGTCAACCATCCGATGGTCGTACGAGAGCGCGAGGTACATCATCGGGCGGACGACCATCTCGCCGGAGCCCGGCTTGTCCGGGTTCTCGACCGGACGGCGGATGATGTTGTGCATCCCGAGGATGCCTGACTGCGGCGGGTTGAGGATCGGCGTCGAGAGCATCGAGCCGTACACACCACCGTTGGAGATCGTGAACGTGCCCCCCGGCATGTCTTCGAGGGTGAGCTTGCCGTCGCGCGCCGTCTCTGCGAGGTCACCGATGCCGGACTCGATCTGGGCGAATGATCGCGTCTCGCAGTTTCGCAGCACGGGCACGACGAGGCCCTTCTTCGTGCCCACCGCGATGGCGATGTCGCAGTAGTCGTGGTGTTCGAGGGCCGGGGCGCCGCCGTCGTCAACGATGTAGGCGTTGACGCGCGGGAACTTCTGCAGCGCGCTGGCGGCGGACTTCACGAAGAAGGACATGAAGCCCAGCTTGACGCCGTGGGCCTTCTCGAAGGCCTCCTTGTGCGCCGAGCGCAGCGCCATGACGGCGCTCATGTCGCACTCGTTGAAGGTCGTCAGCATCGCGGCGGTCTGCTGCGCCTCAACGAGGCGGGCGGCGATGCGCTGGCGGAGCGGCGTCATGCGCTCGACGCGCGTCCCGCGGCTGCTCGAGGCGGGCGTCGGCGCCGCGCCGAGGCTCGCCGGCGCGGGCGAGCCCTGGCCGTTCTGATGCGTCTGGATGTACGCGAGCACATCCTGCTCGCGCACGCGCCCACCGGCGCCGGTGCCGCTGATCGACCCCAGTCGCACCCGATGCTCCTCGGCGAGCTTGCGCGCCAGCGGAGTCGCGGCGACATCCGCGTCGTCCTGGGCGGCGCGCCCTTCGCCGGGCGCTCCGGCGGCGGGCTCGCGAGCCGGCTGGCTTGGCGGCTCCTTCACGGCGCTGCCGGACGACTTCGCGCCGCCGGCGTCCTTCCCGCCCTGCTGCTTCTGGGCCCTGCCCTCGGCGGGCGCGGCGTCCTGCTTCTTCTCGCTCGCCCCGGCCTGCTTCTCGGCAGATTCGTCGATCGCGCCGACCACCTGCCCGACCGACACGGTGTCGCCCTCGCCGACGGTGCGGCTCAGGGCCCCCGCCGCCGGCGCGGGCACCTCCATGGTGATCTTGTCGGTCTCGAGTTCGAGGATGGGCTCGTCGCGGTCGACCCACTCGCCCTCGTCCTTGAGCCATGCGGACACAACGCCCTCGGAGATGGACTCGCCCAGGGTCGGGATCTTGATCTCGGTGGCCATATCGTCCTGCTTCTTTGAGCCGGCGTCGCCCAGTCGGGCCGGCGCGCGATTCTACACGGTGGCGTGCGCGCGGTCGCGCGCCGGCGGCCTCACCCGGCCGCGACCTTCTCTGGCTTCTTCGAAGGGTCGGCGTCGCCGCTCGGCGCCGGCC
Organism: Phycisphaerales bacterium; assembly: GCA_043101835.1. GTDB lineage: Bacteria > Planctomycetota > Phycisphaerae > Phycisphaerales > UBA1924 > JBICHM01. The sequence continues at coordinate 1,641 of JBICHM010000346.1, forward strand.
CCACGGCGTCGGTCAGGATCTCTTCCTGCTCCTTCGCGTGCTGCTTCTTCGATCCAGTCGCCGGCGTCGCGCTGGCCGGGCGCCCGATGTAGGGCAGCGGCGCCCAGTCGAGCATCTCCTGCACGCGTGTGTTGAAATCCAGGTAGGCGCCCGCGTTGCGCGGCTCCTCCTGCACCCAGACGCGCTCGGCCTGCTTGGAATACCGCCCATCGATCTCCGCCAGCAGGTCCGCGTGGAGCGGGTACAGCTGCTCGACGCGAACCAGCGCCACATCGGCGCGCTTAATTGCGTCGCGCCGCTCGGCGAGGTCGTAGTACACCTTTCCGGAGCAGTACACGACGCGCTTGACCTTCTTGCGGTCGCCGTCGCCGGCGTCGAAGCGCGGGTCGTCGATCAGCTCGCGGAAGGCACCGGTGACGAGCTCCTCGATCGGGCTGGTCGCCTCGGGGCGGCGCAGCAGGCTCTTGGGGCTCATCACGACCAGCGGCTTGCGGAAGGGACGGCGCAGCTGGCGGCGCAGCATGTGGAAGCACTGCGCCGGCGTCGTCGGGTAGACGACCTGCATGTTGTCGTCGGCGCAGAGCATGAGGAATCGCTCCAGCCGGGCCGACGAGTGCTCCGGCCCCTGGCCCTCGTAGGAGTGCGGGAGCAGCAGCGTCAGCCCGCTCCAGCGCTGCCACTTGAGCTCGGCGCTGGCGAGGTACTGGTCGATGATCACCTGCGCGCCGTTGCAGAAGTCGCCGAACTGCGCCTCCCAGATGACGAGCATGTTGGGATCGGCCAGCGAGTAGCCGTACTCGAAGGCGAGTACGCCGGCCTCCGACAGCGGGCTGTCGTAAATGCACAGACGCGCCTGACGTGACTTCCCGCCCTCGCCGGGATCCCCGGGGGCCTGCCCCTCGACGCCCGGGCGACCCATCTCGCGCATGTGGTTCAGCGGAATGTGGATCGCGCCGGTCTCGGTGTCGCGCAGCGCCGCGTGGCGATGGCTGAAGGTGCCGCGCCGGCTGTCCTGCCCGCTGATGCGCACAGCGTTGCCCTCGAGCAGCAACGCGCCGTAGGCGAGCGTTTCCGCGGCGCCCCAGTCGAGCGTCGCGCCGTCGAGGATCGCCTCGGTGCGCTTCGCGAGCAGCTTCTTGAGCGTCTTGTGCTCGTGGAAGCCCTCGGGCGCGCTCGAGATCGCGCGGGCGATCTCTTCCAGCGCTTCTCGCGCGACGCCGGTCTCGACCGGATCGAAGGTGAACTCCTTGCCCTTGCCCTGCCACCGCCACGAACCCGGGTCGATCGTCGGGTCGCTCGGCTCGCTCGCGGCCTTGCTCTGGGCGCGCTCCATCTGCTCATCGAGATTGCGCCGGATGTCCTCGACATCCTGCTCGCTGATGACGCCCTCGCTGAGCAGTCGCTCGGCGTAGACCTTCAGTGTGCTGGGTTTCTTCTTGATCAGCGCCGCCATGATCGGCTGCGTGAACGACGGGTCGTCGCCCTCGTTGTGCCCCCATTTGCGATAGCACCAGAGGTCGACGAAGACATCCTTCTTGAAACGCTGGCGGTACTCGAAGGCCAGCGCCGCCGCGTGAACGACGGCTTCCGGATCCTCGCCGTTCACGTGCAGCACCGGCGTGTCGATCGTCTTGGCG
>JBICHM010000347.1:0-5927 GCA_043101835.1 Phycisphaerales bacterium
AGCTCGAGGTTCTTCGCGCCCTGCGTGGACTCTTCCCAGAACTCCGGCGGCACGCTGAGGCCGGGCATGTCGGGCGTCGCGGCGAGCACCAGCGTCGGGATCGCGAGGTCCGGCAGATCAGGGCGCAGGTCGATCATGAACATCTCGATGACATACTGCGCGACCGCGTCGCCGTCGGAGCGCTGCATCATCGCGAGGATCTCCTGGGCGCGGTCCCTGTCCTGCACCATGGTGTCGGCGCTCGCGGCGAACTGCTGCATCCACACGGCGCCGCCGGCGGCGCGGAGCTGCGGGGCGAACTGGGTCTCGACGAACTCGCGGCGCTGATCGGGCGTCAGCTCCGTCTGCACCGGCGCGACGATGAAGCCGTCGAGGTTGATCACGCCGGCGAAGGGATCCGGATGCTCCACGCCGATGCGCAGCGCGAGGTGGCCCCCCATCGAGTGGCCCATGACGAACGGGGCCTCCATCTCGTGGATCGCGGCCAGCTCGGCGATCGCATCGATCGCGCCGCCGAGCAGCGGCGTGCCGGCGGGATCCTCGGGGACCTCCGCCTCCGAGCCGCCAAAGCCCGGCAGCGTGACGGCGTACATCGTGTAGCGGTCGGCGTTGCGCTCCATGAACTCGCGCCAGACCGTCCAGTCGCTCGCGAGGCCGGGGATGAGCACGAGATCCACCGGCCCGTCGCCCATCCGCTCGACATGCGCGAGGCCGTCGGGGGCGCGCACGGACTCCGCCGAGGCGTGCGAGGCGAGCAGGGTGAGTGCGACCGATGCGACGGCGATGCGGGTGCGCATGGAAACCTCCTTCAAATCTGCAACTGACGGGCATGCGCAGCGATCGCGCGGCCTGTTGCACGGTTATCCGCTGAGCGGCGCGAGTTCTTCCACGAGTTTCGACGCCGCGTCGCGCACCGCCGGCGCCCAGTCGGCCATCTTCGGGTCGAAGGCGTAGATCACGCTGCGGCTGGCGGTGACGATCGCGCCCTCGCCCTTGCGGAATAACGCCCGCACATCGTCGACCCCCCCGCCCTGGGCGCCGTAGCCGGGGACGAGCAGGAGGGCCGTCCCAAGGCGCTTGCGGAGATCGGCGGCGTCATCGGGCTTCGTCGCCGCGACGACGGCGCCGACATCGCTGAAGCCGCGCTCGCCGATGCGGTCCTGCCCGAGCCACTGCACGAGATCCGCCATGCGCTGCGCGACGGTCTCGCCGCCGTCGAGGGAGAGCGACTGCACATGGTCGCTGTCGGGGTTGCTGGTGCGGACGAGGACGAAGAGCCCCCGCCCCCGCCCGGTGCGCTTCGCGACGCGGTCCATCGTGTCGAAGTACGACTGCACGACGCTCGGGCCGAGGTAGGCGCTGACGGTCACGGCGTCGGCGTCGCAGGCCTCGAAGGCCGCGGCGGCGTAGTGCTCGCTGGTGACGCCGATGTCGCCGCGCTTCGCATCGAGGATCACCAGCAGCCCGGCGTCGCGCGCCTCGGCGCAGACGCGCTCGAGCGCCAGCACCCCCGCGGCGCCGTACCGCTCGAAGCACGCGCTCTGGGGCTTCACCGCAGGCACAAGGCCCGCGACCGCGCGGACGATGTCGATGCTGAACCGCTCGATCGCCTGCACATGGGTGGGGAGATGGCGCTGCAGCACCGCGGGCAGGCGGTCGAATACGGGGTCGATACCCACGCAGGCGGGGGCGCCGCAGCGATCGATCGCGTTCAGCAGGCGATCGGCGAAGTGTTCCGTCGGCCGGTCGGACATGCGTGCGGTTATACCTCGACGCGCCAACAATGGCCCCATGGAGCCGCCCCCGAAGCATCTCGATCTCCAGCGCGACCAGGGCCTGTCGGTGACCTGGGCCGACGGCGCGACGAGTTTCTTTCCGCTGGCCTACCTGCGCCGGATGAGCCCGTCAGCCGAGGCGCGGGAGCTCCGCGAGCAGATGGAGAAGAACCCGCTCACCGTGCTGCCCTCTGCGGGCGGCGGGCCGCTGCGCGCATCGGACGCGGAACTCGTCGGCAACTACGCCCTGCGCATCGTCTTCAGCGACGGGCACAAAACGGGGCTCTACTCCTGGTCGTACCTGCGGGAGATTGACCCAGACGCCCCGGCGCCGGCCGACGCGCCGCCGGGCGCAAGCGGGCCGGGGACGCCAGATTCCGACGCCGACTGACGCGCCGATTCACTGGCGCCCCCCTTGCGGAAGGCCGATAGATCAACACCGGGGCACGGATCCGCCCCGGCGACCCTCGCGAGGAGACCGGCATGGATTCGCCGACCGCCCCCCGCCCGACACACCAGCAGCGCGCGATCGTCGTGGCGACGCCCGACGCCGCCCCGGCCGTGGTGGCCGCGCTCCGCGCCAGCCGCGGCGCCCCCGAGCCCGTCGGCGTCGTCCTCATCGGCGACGCGACCGGCGCCCGCGCCGTGCAGGGCATCCGCGTGCTCGGCGGCGCCCATGACTTGGCGCGTGTCGTCGCCGACACCGCTTTCGACACCGCCCTCGTCTGCATCCCCTACGCCCGGCGTGAAGCCGCGGCGTATGTGCACCCGCTCCTCGCCAGCCTCGGCGTGACCGTTCGCACCGTGCCGTGCGTCCTCGACGCCCTGCGCGGCGTCGGCCCGCGCGTCGGCGGACCGCTGACGGCGGCCGATCTCGCGGGCCTCGTCGGGCGCGATGCGCGCACGCCGGATGCCGACCTGCTCGGGCGCGTGCTCCGCGGCAAGCGGGTGCTCATCACCGGCGCCGGGGGCAGCATCGGGGCAGAGCTCGCGCGCCTCGCCGCCGATCACGAGCCCTCGCTGCTCGCCCTGATGGACCGCTCCGAGAACGCGCTCTTCGAGATCGATCGCGAGCTCGGCGCCCGGTCGCCGAACCTCGCGCGCCGCATGCTGCTGCACGATGTCGTCGAGGCGGCGGGCACGAAGCGGCTGATCGGGCAGGTGCGCCCGGATGTGGTGTTCCACGCCGCGGCCCACAAGCATGTGCCGATGATGGAGGACCATCCCGGCCACGCGGTGACGAACAACCTCTTCGGCACGCGCGCGGTGGCGGAGGCGGCGATCGCCGCGGGCGCCGAGCGGTTCGTGCTGATCAGCACCGACAAAGCCGTGCACCCCTCGAGCGTGATGGGCGCGACGAAGCGCCTCGCCGAGCTGTATGTGCAGTCGCTGCGGGGGGCGCGCTCGACGCGTTGCGTCGCGGTGCGCTTCGGCAATGTGCTGGGCTCGGCGTGCAGCGTGCTGCCGATCTGGACCCGCCAGATCGAGGAGGGCGGGCCGGTGACTGTCACCGACCCGCGCATGACGCGCTATTTCATGACGATCCCCGAAGCCGCGGCGCTGGTCGTGCAGGCCGCCGCGCTCGATGCGAGCGAGGCCGGCGGCGCCGATGTCTTCGTTCTCAACATGGGCGACCCGGTGCGGATCTACGACCTCGCGGAGCGATTCATCCGCCTCCGCGGCTTCCGACCGGTGCTGCTCGGCGAGCAGGCCGAGCCGGGCAGCGCACCCCCTGTCGACACCGGCCTCATGGGTGTCGTCGTCACCGGCGCCCGGCCCGGCGAGAAGCTGCACGAGGAACTGGCCTACGAGGCCGAGGAACTCCGCCCGACGCCCATCGACGGCGTCATGGCCTGGCGGAGCCCGCGCGACGCCTTCGACGCCCAGGCGATGCTCGCCGACCTCGACAGCGCAAGAACTGCGCCCGATCGCGAGACGGTGCTCGAGGCGATCACGCGCTGGACGCCCGGCTTCGGGCGGGCTGCTGTTTGTACGGGTTCTGAAAGGGTGTTGACGCGTGCGGGTTGAAACCGGCGTGCGGACTGGGACAATACTCCCCTGACGGAACGGGTGGACCCCGACCCGGGATCGAACCGATGCGCAGGCAGTGCCCTGGCGCACCTGATCACCGGGAGCCGTGGAGGCCGGCAGCATGGACCGGCCCAAGCGAGCGGAGCGGAGGTGCTCCGAATGCCCATGAATGATCTCCAACGCGCCGTCCTCGAGACGACCGCCACGCGCGACCAGGCCGAGGCTTTGCTCGAGGGATTGCAGCGCGCCAAGGACGAGTGCGACGCCGTGCGCAAGCGCGAGGGTCGCCAGGACCTGATGGCGCAGGTGCGGGGCTGCTCCAGCCTCGACGAGGCCATCGACTCGACGAAGCGCATGATCGCGGCGCTCGAGCGCGCTGTGCAGCAGGGTCGCGAGCGTCTCCGCGCCCGAGGCGAGGAGACGCCTGTTGACTCGGGCAGCGTCATCCTGCAGGGTGGCGCCGATGCAGCCCCGACCAACGGACGCGCCCTTACCGCCTCCCGCCAGCGCTGACCCCGACGCCCCCCCGCTGCTTCGTCTGCGCCGGCTGAGCAGCCGCGCAACGCTGCCCGCCTACCACAGCGACCTGGCCGCCGGCCTCGACCTGGCCTCGTGCCTCGACGAGGGCGCGGCGATCGTCATCCCGCCGGGGGAGGTCCGCCTCATCCCCTGCGGCTTCGCGATGGCGCTCCCGCCCGGCTTCGAGGCGCAGGTCCGCCCGCGCAGCGGCCTCGCCACGAAGCACGCCATCGGCATGCCGAATGCGCCGGGCACCATCGACGCCGACTACCGCGGCCAGGTGCAGGTGCCCCTGATCAACTGGGGACGCGAGCCCTTCACCGTCGAGCACGGCATGCGCATCGCGCAGATGCTGATCGCGCGCGTCGAGCACGCGCGGGTGATCGAGGTGGCGGAGCTCGATGAGACGGCGCGCGGCGAAGGCGGGTTTGGGTCGACGGGCGTGTAAAGCCTTCACCGAGCCGATCGCGCAAGCGATCGATCCCGTTGGACGACCGTTGCGCGAGAAGCGTTGGAGAAGACGGAGCCGGAGAAGCCCCCTCCGTCGCCTTCGGCGACACCTCCCCCGCGAGGGCGCGGGGGAGGGCGCCCGAGTTGGCCGGAACTGGCCGCAGCGGCCCTGCGTAGGCTGAGTCGATGGCGCGCGCGCGAAAGCCGCTGACGAAGCGTGGCTTAGTCACTCGACTCGGCATCGGCCTGGTCATCGCGCTCGGCGCGTGCCCGGCGTGGTGGGGCCTCGAAGGGCGGTGGCTGTTCCCATCAGGGAGCGCTGGAACTGGGTACGAGCTGGACATTGTGTTCCGGAACGGGGGACCTTCGGAGTTCGATCTTCATCGGGACACTTCGTTCGCGACCCGTCACAGGTTGGATTGGGATGCGAGACTTCGAATACGAAGCTACAGCCGCGCTCCACATGGTCATGCAGACCGGGTGCTCGGAGCGCCGGTGCGTATCACGCACCACCTCCGCGTGTCATGGGAGGCAAACGCGCGTGATCCCATCAGGCCAAGCGACCCTCGCCTTGACCCGTGGTTCGACCAGTTGATTGCACAACTGCGCGGTTACGAAGCGACTGCGAAAGACACCAACGATCGGGTAGACGGCCTGCCGGTTGTCTCCCCAGAGCGATTCGCATGGGCGCTTCGCCGCGAACTTGACCGCGATCCGACTGCGATCACAAGCGCCGCCGGCAGTTGGGATGGCTATGGCTTCGATTTCTACGCACCGGAGCCACACTGGCCCGCAATCCGATGGGTCGCGGTGCGCGCGTGCCTCGGGATGATCTGCCTTGCTGGGCTCGGTGTCGCCGCGTTCGCCGCTGCCCGTCTCCGTCGCGTCGATCTCCACGACAGATCGTGGTGTGCGCGGTGCTCCTACTCACTCGACCCCGCCATGCCCCACTGCCCCGAGTGCGGCACGCCCATCCGCTGGCCGGAGACGGCCTGAACCGGCCCCATGCGGGATCGACCGCTTGCGCGGCCGGCTCGGTTCGAGAACCGTGATTCGATCGCCTGTCGCGCGAGGAGGCCGGGAGGCGCGGAAGCCCCCTCCGTCACCTGCGGAGACACCTCCCCCGCGGGGGCGCGGGGGAGGAAACTGCGA
>JBICHM010000348.1:0-12815 GCA_043101835.1 Phycisphaerales bacterium
CCCAGGTCCCGCCCGGCGCGCCGTAGAGCAGCTTCTTGCCGTCATGGCTCACGCTGGCGCTGAAGATGCCGCTCATGAACGGCTCGGCCTTCCGGTCCTCCATGCTGAAGCGGTGCAGCGTCAGGCCGCGCGCATCGAGCGAGTACGACGCTTCCGCCACGAACACCACGCCCTCCGGCCCGGCGACCGTGAACTGGTGCCCGCGCGCCGGCATCGGCAGCGCGACGATCCGCTGCTGGATGCCGTCGATGTCGATCGACGGGGCCTCGTCCTCCGCGTCCTCGTCTTCCGCATCAGCCGGCGCATCGCCATCGCCCTCCGCGCCGTCCGCGTCTTCATCAGCGGCGTCATCCGCCGCGCCGCCGTCCTCGCCCGCCTCATCGTCGGGCTTCTTGACCTCCTCCTCATCGCTCTTCGGTGTGAAGGGGTAGGGGGTGTCCTTCTGCAGCAGCACCGCGTACACCGCGCTCGTCACCGTCTTGTCGTACGACGACATGTCCAGCCACCCCGTCGTGAGCGCGGTGTTCGTGGACGCCGTGAAGTACAGGTACTTGCCGTTGCGGTCGAACGCGGGGCTGCCGGCGTCCGCCATGCCGTCGGTCACCTGCGTGATCGCGCCGGTGTCCGTGTTGTAGAGCATGATCGCGCGCATCTTGCTGTCGAGGCGCTTCGCGTACGCGATCCAGTCGCCATCCGGCGACCACACCGGGCTCAGCGTCCGCTGCGGGAAGGCGTAGGTGTCGCCGTCCACCTTCGTGAACGAGCCCTCCTCGACGTCGTACACCCACAGCGTGCGGCTCTCGTCGGTGAACATGATCTCGTCGCCCTCGGGCGACCACTGCGGGTTGTAGAAGAAGGTCGGATTCGGGATGTCGATCGCCTCCGGCGACGACAGCCCGTCCTGGTCGGCGAGCATCAGCTTGTACTCGCCCGACGCGTCGCTGAACCACGCGATCCTGTCCCCGTTCGGCGACCACGCCGGCGCACGCTCCGCCGAGCCGCTCGAGTTCGACAGGTTCCGCCAGTCGCCGTGCTCCGTCGGAATCGTGAAGATCTCGCCCCGCGCCTCCACGACCACCCGCTTGCCCGTCGGCGAGAGCGCCGCATTCGAGATGTTCCCCGACACATCCTTCCACTGCGGACGCTTCCACGGGAAATCGCCGACCACCTCGACGTCGAGGCGCGTGTCGCGACCCGCGCTCGGATCATTCATGCGGATGTATCCCGCGTGCTCGTACACCAGCACGCCGCCGCCCACCTCGAGGTTCTTCGCGTCGTACTCGCTGTGGCGCGTCACCTGGCGCAACGCCTCGCTGGCCGGGTCGTACTCGTAGATGTTCACCGTGAAGTCACGGTCGCTCAGGAAGTACACCTTCCCGTTGAGGAACACCGGATCGGTGTCGTGGCTGCCCTCCCACGGCAGCTTCGTGATCTCGAGCGAATCCATGTCGAGCAGCCAGATCGGCTTCGCCTGCCCGCCCCGGTAGTTGCGCCACTCGATGTCCGACGGCTGTGTCTGCTGGTACACGAACCGCTCGCCGCTGCCATCGAACCGCCCATTGAAGACGCGCGGGATCGGCAGCGCCTCCGGCATTGCGTCATCGACGCCGATCGTCCAGAACCGGCCGAACGGCACCGGCGCCGTGTCGCGACCGCTCGCGAACAGCACCTTGCCATCCGGCGTCCATCCGCGCGCCGCGTCGCCGCCGGGGTGGTAGGTCAGCCGCTTCGGCGAACCGCCGTCCACCGGCACGACATACACATCCACATTCCCGTCGTATTCGCCCGTGAACGCGACCATCGTCCCGTCCGGCGACAGGTGCGGCCAGGTCTCGTCGCCCTCGAAAGTCGTCAGCCGGCGCGCATCGCCGCCGCTTCTGTCAGCGATCCAGATGTCGTTCGCGTACGCGAACACCACATGGTTCGTGCTCACGCTCGGATGGCGCAGCAGGCGCGTCTCGGCCTGCGCGCTCGCGCAGCAGACCGCGATCGCCATCGCGGCGCACGACAGGGAAGCAACTCGCATCGGTCTCATCTCCAGGCGGATCTCGAGGGCCTCGCTCGCGAGCCCGACGCCCGGGCCCGACCCCGCGCGGGCAGGGCCACAGCCCCGCCCGCCACTTCGTTTGTTCCGCCCAGCGTACCGGAGGTTGCGGACGCGGCGCCGAGCTCCGCCGTGGTAGACTCGAACTCCGAATCCGGACACGAGGTGGGAACAACACGAGGAGGCGATCCATGCGCACACCGAGCACGAACGATCCGGCCGGGATGTCGCGGCGCGGCTTCGTCGCCAGTCTCGCCGGCGCCGCCGGCGCACTCGGCGCCATGCAGCTCGGTCCCGGACGCGCACACGGCGCACCGCCCGACACGCCCTTCGGCGACGACCTCCCGTACCCCTCCCGGCGCCAACCCGTCTTGGCGCAGAACTGCGTCGCCACCAGCCAACCCCTCGCGGCGCAGGCCGGCCTCGAGATGCTTCGCAAGGGAGGCAACGCCGTCGACGCCGCCGTCGCCACAGCCGCGGCGCTCACCGTTGTCGAGCCCACCAGCAACGGCATCGGCGGCGACAACTTCGCGCTCATCTGGATGAACGGCCGGCTTCACGGCCTCAACGCCTCCGGACGCGCGCCCCGCGCCCTCAAGCGCAGCGACTACGACAGCCTCGACCGCGTCCCCCTCTACGGCTGGGAAGCCGTCACCACCCCCGGCGCCGTCTCCGGATGGGCCGCCGCCATCGAGAAGTTCGGCGCGCTCCCGCTCGCCACCGTCCTCGAGCCCGCCATCCGCTACGCGCGAGAGGGCTACCTCGTCTCACCCGAAGTCGCACGCTACTGGGGCTACGCCGAACGTCGCTACAACGGTGACCCGAAGTTCGATGGCTGGCGCAACACTTTCCTCGTGAACGACCACGCGCCCGGCACAGGCGAACTGATGCGCCTGCCCGACCACGCGCGCACGCTGCAGCGCATCGCCGAATCGAATGGACGCGACTTCTACGAAGGCGAAACCGCCGCCGCCATCGACCGCGCCGCGCGCAGCGCCGGCGCATCACTCCGGCTCGCCGACCTCCAGAGCCACGCCGCGCGCTGGGTCGAGCCCGTCAACACCGAGTACCGCGCCTACAACCTCCACGAGATTCCCCCCAACGGCCAGGGCATCACCGCCTGCATCGCGCTGGGTATCCTCCGCCACTTCGATCTCGCAAGCCTCCCGCCCGACTCCGTCGAGAGCCTCCACCTCCAGATCGAAGCGATGAAGCTCGCCTTCCGCGACGCCCACGCCCACATCGCCGACCCCGAGCACATGCGCGTCACCGCCGCCGACCTGCTCGACCCCGACTACCTTGAATCGCGCGCACAGCTCATCGAGCGCACCCGCGCGCAGGACTTCCAGCACGGGCAGCCCAAGGACGGCGGCACCGTCCTCCTCACCGCCGCCGATGCCGACGGCAATATGGTCTCCTGGATCCAGTCCAACTACACCGGCTTCGGCTCCGGCATCGTCATCCCCGGCACGGGCGTCGCGATGCACAACAGAGGCGGCTGCTTCGTCGTCGAAGACGGCCACCCCAATGACATCGGCCCCGGCAAGCTGCCGTACCACACCATCATCCCCGCCTTCGTCACGAAGGACGGCGCGCTCGTCATGGCCTACGGCGTCATGGGCGGGTATATGCAGCCCCAGGGCCACGCGCAGGTCATGAGCCGCGTCATCGACCACGGCCAGAACCCCCAGGCCGCGCTCGACGCGCCGCGCTGGCAGGTGCACGATGCGCTGCGCGTCACCATCGAACCCGGCTTCAAGCCCGAGGTCTACGAAGGCCTCAGGGACCTCGGCCACGACCTCGACGCGCAGGACACATGGTCCGCCTCCTTCGGGCGCGGCCAGTGCATCTGGCGCCTCGACGACGGCTACCTCGCCGCGAGCGACCTCCGCGCCGACGGGCAAGCCGTCGGCTTCTAGCGACACCCGACATGCGCCTCGAAGGCACCAGACCGAACTGCTGCTCCTCGCGCCGCCTGCTCACACTCGACGGGCGACCGTGGGGCGAAGTCGTCGGCCGCGCCTTCGGTGAGTCCTGCGAGGTGCGCATCACCGGCCGGGGACGCTACCACCTCGTCAAGAAGGGCTCCTGGAAGAGCCGCTTCGACCTCCAGGAGGGCGAGACCGGCGAAGTCCTCGCCAGCGTCGAATCCGGCGCCTTCGAGAAAGGCTGGCGCATTCTCCTGCCCGGCGGCGTCGGATGCGTCCTCCAACCCGATGGCGTCTTCAAGCAGGGCTTCACCGCCTTCGACGAGACCGGCGCACGCATCGCCAAAGTCTCCGTCCGCGGCGCCTGCAGCGACGACATCATCGCCACCGCCGACGGCGCCATCGACCCCCTCGACCTCCTCGTCCTCCTCCTCGTCTACAACATCGTCGCCACCCGCCGCGCCGCGGCTGCTGCGTCCTGAGCCGACCGCCGCGCGTCCCCGCCCCGGCCCGCCTACTATCCGAGCACTTGCCGGTGGCCTCAGCGCCGCTCTCGCCCTCCCCCTCTGGGATTTCCTCACGAGGATTGCCGGGCCTGACCGTTCTGGGAATCTGCTGGCGGCGTCGATCCGGCTCCGTTGCCCCGACGCTCCGACCCCGAACGGCCGCACCCCTGCACAACCAGCAGGCAGCAGCCGCCCACACGCTCGATCGGTGTGCGCACGCCGCGCCCCGATCGACGGAGACTGTCCGTCTTGACGACCGCGACCATGCCCCAGACCCCCTCGACCAAGCCGCACGCGACCACGCCCAACCCCTTCGCCGCCTTCGGCCTGTGCCGCCCCCTCGTGGCCGCCATCCGCGAAGAGGGCTACACCGCGCCCACCCCCATCCAGGCGCGAACCATCCCCACCGCGATGGAAGGCAGCGACATTCTCGGCTGCGACCAGACCGGCGCCGGCAAGACCGCCGCCTTCGCCCTGCCCATCCTCCACCGCCTCCACACCGAGCCGGCCGACAAGTCCCGGCGCGGCGCCCCGACCCCACGCGCCCTGATTCTCGCGCCCACGCGCGAGCTCGCCGCGCAGATCGCCGACGCCTTCGAGACCTACGGACGACACACCAACCTCCGCGTCGGCGTCGTCTTCGGCGGCGTCAGCCAGCGCCCCCAGGAGCGCGCCCTGCAGCGCGGCGTCGACATCCTCGTCGCCTGCCCCGGCCGCCTCATCGACCTCATGGAGCAGCGCATCGTCGACCTCCGCGCCGTCCACACCTTCGTCCTCGACGAAGCCGACCGCATGCTCGACATGGGCTTCATCCACCCCATCAAGCGCATCGCGAGCGCCATCACGAAGAACCGTCAAACGCTCCTCTTCTCGGCCACGATGCCGAAGACGATCATCGGCCTCGCCGATTCGCTCCTGCGCAACCCCGTGAAGGTGTCGGTCAATCCCGTTTCGAGCGCCGCGCCGAAGATCGCCCAGAGCGTCTACATGGTGCACAAGCGCAGCAAGCAGGCGCTCCTCGAGCGTCTTCTTGAGGACCGCGCCGTCGAGCGCGCCATCGTCTTCAGCCGCACCAAGCACGGCGCCGACAAGATCGTCCGCAAGCTCAAGAGCGCCGGCATCGACGGCGTCGCCATCCACGGCAACAAGAACCAGAACCAGCGCACCCGCGCCCTCGACGCCTTCCGCTCCGGGCGCACCCGCGTGCTCGTCGCAACCGATGTCGCCGCGCGAGGCATCGATGTCGACGACATCACCCATGTCTTCAACTTCGACCTGCCCAACGAGCCCGAGGCCTATGTCCACCGCATCGGCCGCACCGCCCGCGCCGGCGCCAGCGGCGTCGCCATCGCCTTCTGCGACCGCGAGGAACGCGACTTCCTCCAGGCCATCGAACGCCTGACGAAGCAGCGCATCGCCGTCACCGAAACCCCCACCGACCTCCCCGAACCCAAGCCCCTCCCCGCCCACGCCCAACCCGCCCCCACCCCGGCCCAGCGCCAACGCCCCGCCGGCGGACGCCGCACGAGCCCGGGCGCAGCAGGGGGGCGCCAGGCGGCGCGCAGAGGCGGAAGGCGGCGCGGGGGGCGCTAAGAGATCGGGATGGCTGACATCGCGGCGTCAGTCTGACGACCCGCGACGCTCAGTTACTCGATAGCGGCCTGGTATTTGTTTCCATTCGTCGCCATGATTCGCTGATGCGCGAACAGGGCGAACGATCGGTTGTTGAGCAAGCAGTCGAGACAGTCGGCAGCCGCGCGTGGTTCAATCAGCGCGTCGGCGACTTCGACGTCAACGAGAGTCTGCAGACGTTGGGCGCGCTGGCGGAGGGTTCCGCCGGCCGAGGATTCGATACCGCAAGCCTGCAGATCGATGCGTGGAAGTCGCAGCTCCCGCAATTGCACACCGAGCTTCGCTCGCTTCTCGAGAGGCGCCCGGACGCAGCGAACTGGCGCCTCTTTCTCGAGTACGAGATCCCGCGTCGACAAAAGCGCATCGATGTCGTCGTGCTTTCGCCCAGCGTTGTGTTTGTGATCGAGTGCAAAGTGGGCACGCCGAAAGTCGAGCGATCGGCGTTGTGGCAAGTGGAGGACTACGCCCTCGACCTCCGCGATTTTCACGAGCGTTGTGCTGGGATGCGGATCGTGCCGGTTCTCTGGACGACTGGCGGCGCCTATCAGCCCACCCTGTGCGAAGGGGTTGCCCTCCCGGTCTACGCGGTTGGTCGCGCGGGGTTGGCGAGCGTGCTCGCATCGGAAGCAGCGAGCGCTTCGATAGACAGCCAGAGGCCTTGGGACCCGGTCGGCTGGGATCACGCGGCATACCAACCCACGCCATCGATCATTCAGGCGACGAAGCACCTCTTCGCCCAGCATACCGTCGCAAACCTCTCACATCACTACGCTGACAATCTCGACGCAACTGTTCGCGCCGTCGTCGACGCCGCCGCAGCCGCCCAGCGCGATGGCCGTCGCACGATCTGCTTTATCACTGGCGTACCTGGGGCTGGAAAGACGCTTGCGGGTCTTGCCGCGATTCATGCGGTGGGTGGAACAAGACATGATGCCGCGCGCGGCGCGTACATGTCGGGGAACGGGCCGCTGGTGGAAATCCTGCGAGCGGCGATCGCTGAAGACTCCGCGGAGCGGATTGGAACGAAGCGAGAGGCCTTGCGCCACGCACGGACGCTCGTCCAGAATGTCCACGAGTTCATCGAGGAGTACGGAGTCAAGAGACCAACCTCGCCGCCCGACGAATCGATCGTCGTATTCGATGAGGCCCAGCGAGCCTGGCACGCCAAGAAGCTTCGCCAGCGTCACAAGCTTCTCAGATACTCAGAGCCAGCGCTCATGTTGGACATCATGGAACGATCAGACCGTCCCGCAGTGCTGATCTGCCTGGTTGGTGGGGGGCAAGAGATCCATTCGGGAGAGGCAGGACCTGAAGAGTGGGGGCGAGCGCTTCGGGCGCACCCTGATCGCTGGCGGGTGGTGGCGTCGCCAGACGTACTCGGCGGCGGCGCGAGCACCGCGCATCATCGGTTGTTCGAAGAGCAGCCGCCCGCGACGATCGAGATCGTTCCAACCGCCGGCATGCACCTCGACGTCAGTGTTCGCAGCCCGCGGGCACAGCGACTGGCCGAATGGGTCAACGCGGTTCTCTCACTTGACGCCGCCGAAGCGCAAAGAACGCTGCAGCAGATGAATGGCTTTCGGATCGGCATGACCCGGAGCCTTGAGGGCGCCAAGCAGTGGCTCCGCGACGCAGGCCGAGACGAGATGCGGCCGGGTCTGGTCACCAGTTCAGGCAACCTCCGACTCCGAGCGTATGGAATCGAGATCGCGCCAGAGTTCCTGCACGCATGCTCGTTGCCGCACTGGTTTCTGGCGCCGCCATCGGACATTCGGTCGTCGTCTGCGCTCGAACTCGCGATGACTGAGTTCAAGGTCCAGGGCCTTGAGCTCGACCTCGTCGGGATGTGCTGGGGCGACGACCTCACGGTCACAAAGAGCGGCACATGGCAGATGCAGCGATTCCGGGGCTCAAAGTGGGTCAACGTGAACCGCGAGGAAGACCGCGACTACCTGCTCAACAAGTACCGAGTGCTGCTCACGCGCGCACGAGAAGGCATGGTGCTTTGGATCCCGCCGGGCAATGCGAGCGATCGGACGCGCGATCCGGAGCGTCTTAACCGAACGGCGGACTTCCTGGAGGCCGCAGGCGTGCCGCTCGTCAGCGAATAGCGCCGCGCGTGTCCAGTCACTCGCCCGGCCATCGCCATCACTCTTTCTCCCCCGCCACCATCCCCTTCACATCCGCCAGCAACCCCTTCGCATCAAACACCACCCCGTCCTTGATCGTCCACACAACCCCGCCCACGCGCTCCAGCTTCCCCGTCTCATCGCTGAAGCGCACCGCGCCGGTGCCGTAGAGCACCTTCAGGTTCTGGATCGGGTTCTCGCCGACGAGCACCAGGTCCGCCAGCTTCCCGCGCGCCACCGTGCCGAGGTCGTCGCGCCCGAGCAACTCCGCCCCGTTGTGCGTCGCGCTGCGGATCACCTCGAGCGGATGGAACCCCGCCTCCTGCAGCATCTCCAGCTCGCGGATGTACGCGAAGCCGTACACCTTGTAGATGAACCCCGCATCTTCGCCCGTCGTCACGCGACCGCCGCGGTTCTTGTACTCGTTCACGAACACCATCCACCGCCGGAAGTTGTCGCGCCACGCGACCTCGTCCCAGGTCGTCCAGTCGAGCCAGAAACTCCCGTGCGCCGTGCGGCTCGGCTGGAAGAAGTCCCACAGCGCCGGCCAGCAGTACTCCTCCATCCACTCCGCCTCGCGCGCCCGCATCACATCGCGCGTCGCCTCATAGATCGTGAAGGTCGGGTCGAGCGTGAAGTCGAGCGCCAGCAGCTCGTCCATCACCGCGTTCCAGCGCTCGCTCCCCGGCTCGGCCGCCTGCGCCCACAGGCGCCCCGCCTGCCCGAAGCGGTCCTGCTCGTTCTGGTAGTTGTAATCCGGCGGGTAGTCCTGCACGCGACGATCGACGAAGAGCGCCTCGGGCAGCCCGTACCAGTGCTCCATGCTGTCGAGCCCCATGCGCGCCGTGTCGAGCACCGTCAGGTCCGTCACCGCCAGCTGCGCATGGTGCATCGCCGTGCGCAGCCCGCGCGCTTCCGCCGTCGCCAGCGCCGCCTCCATCGTCGCCGGCGACGCGCCGAAGAACTTCAGCCCGTCCGCGCCCGCGTCCGCCACCGCGTTCACCCACGCGACCGCCTCCTCGGGCGTCTTGCTCCCCGGGAACGCCGGATGCACCACGATCCGCGGCGCCGTGATCGCGTTCGCCTCGCTCCGGCGCTTCTCATTGAGAGTCCAGTCCAGCCCATTCCCCGCCGCGACCTCGCGCACCGTCGTGATCCCGTGCGCCAGCCACAGCTTGTAGACATACTCCGCCGGCGACGGCTCGCCGAACTCGCCCTGGCTGCTGTTGCCGATGTGCGCGTGCGCGTTGATGAAGCCCGGCAGCACATACATGTCCGTCGCATCGATCTCCCGATCACCAGGCGCCGGACGCCCCTCCGGTTTGATCGGCGCATTCGGGTAGCCGACGATCCGGACCTCCGCGATCCGGTTCCCCTCGATCACGATGTCCGCCGGCCCGTACGGCGGCGCCCCAGTCCCGTCGATGATCGTCGCTCCGCGGATCACCAGGCGCTCGAACGGCCCCTCGCCCTCGGCCCGATCCGGCGCCGGCGCAGTCACCTTCCCGCCCGCCGCGATATGCGCCGCGATGCCCTCGTTGCCGGGCGTCGGTTCGGAACCGCTCTGCGCCTGCGCGAGCGCAGCGCACGCGGGAAGCAGAGCGAACGAAAGAACGGATGCGAGTCGATGCAACACGGCGGATCTCCTTCAGGGAGCCGCCATCCTACCGATCACTCGCCCGATCACTCCGCCGCCGCCCCCTGCACGCACTCGAGAAACGCCTCCCCGAACTCATCCAGCTTCTTCTGCCCCACGCCCTTCACCTTGAGCAGCTCGCCCGCCGTCCGCGGCTTGCGCCGCGCCATGTCCCGCAGCGTCGCATCCCCAAACACGATGTACGCCGGCACGCCGCGCTCCGAGGCGATCTCACGCCGCAGATCGCGCAGCCGGTCGAAGAGGTCCCGGTCCACTCCCGTCCAGTCCCCCGCGTCCTTCGTCCCCGCGCGCTTCGTCGCCACCCGCGGCCGGCGCAGCGTCACATCCCGCCCGCCCGTGAGGAACCCCGCCGCCTCCTCCGTCAGCAGCAGCACCGGGTACTCACCCACGCTCCGCACCAGCGCCCCCATATCGATCAGCTGATCGATATACGAGTGCACCGCCGGCGCCGGCGTGCCGGCGAGCAGGCCGTAGACGGTCAGCTGATCGTGCCCCATTTCGCGGATGCGCGCCTTGTTGGCGCCGCGCAGCACATCCACCACATGCGCCGCCCCGAACCCGCTCCGCAGACGCGCCACCGCGCTGAGCACCTTCTGCGCCACCACCACGCCGTCGCCGATCACCTCGCACTCATCGAGGCACACATCGCACGCGCCGCAGTTGGCCTTCTCGATCGACTGCCCGAAGTAGTTCGCCAGCGCCTCGTGCCGGCACCGCATCGACGAGCAGAACCGGCGCATGTGCTCGAGTAACTCCACCTGGTGCTCCGGCGGCGCGTCATCGCCCGCGTCGTACGCCGCCATCGTCATCAGGCGCCGCCACGACATCACATCCGCCGACGAATACAGCAGCACGCACTCAGCCTCCAGCCCGTCGCGCCCCGCGCGCCCCGCCTCCTGCTGGTAGTGCTCGATCGACTTCGGCATCGCCATGTGCACCACGCACCGCACATCGCTGCGATCGACGCCCATCCCGAACGCCACCGTCGCGCACACCACCTGCAGCCGCTCCTGCATGAAGCGGTCCTGCACGCGCTGGCGCACAGTCGGATTCAGCCCCGCGTGATACGCCGCGGCTTCAACACCCTGCTTCTTCAGCCAATCCGCCGTCTTCTCCGTGTCCTTGCGGCTGATGCAGTACACGATCACCGCCTGCCCGTCGTGCCGCTTCACCGCCTCCAGGCACTGGTTCCGCGCATCCACCCGCGGCAGCACGCGGTACACCAGGTTCGGCCGATCACAGTCACCCACCAGCACCGCCGGGTCCTCGAGCCCCAACTGCACCACGATGTCATCCCGCACGCGCTCCGTCGCCGTCGCGGTGAACGCGTGCCACGACGCCTCCGGCAGCGTGCGTTTCAGATCCGTCAGGCGCCGGTACTCCGGCCGGAAGTCGTGCCCCCAGTGGCTGATGCAGTGCGCCTCATCGACGACGATCGCATTCGGCTTCGCGCGCCGCAGCAGGTCGCGCGTGCGGCTCGTCAGCAGGCGCTCCGGCGCAGCGAAGAGCAGGCGCACCTCGCCCGCCTCGATCGCGCGCTCCGCGTCGGCCTGCTCCTCCGGCGCCATCGCGCTGTGCAGCGCCACCGCCGGCACCCCGCCGGCGACGAGCCCGTCCACCTGGTCCTTCATCAAGGAGATCAGCGGGCTGACCACCACATCCAACCCGCCCCGCACCAGCGGCGGGATCTGGAAGCACACGCTCTTCCCCGCGCCAGTCGGCAGCACGACCAGGCTGTCCCGCCCGTCGAGCGACGCCCGGATCGCGTCCTCCTGCAGCGGGCGGAGCGTGTCGTACCCCCAGTGGCGCTGGAGGATCTCGAGAATGCGGTCGCGCGTCGCGTCAGGCCCCGGCATGGCCGGAGGGTAGCGGATCCGCGCCGGAAATGGGCAATTCGTTCGCATTCTGTGCGGGACAAGCCTTCCGCGGCGGGATCTCCCCGGCGATCTGGTAGATGAACATCCAGAAGATCCCCAGCCCCACGATCACCGCGATGTGGAACGCATCGTGCGGCCCGATCACGCCGGGCACGATTGTCGGCCAGCCGGTGAACTCGAACACCGCCCCGACCGTGTACGCCAGGCCCGCCGCGATCAACTGCACCGTGTGCCGCCCCCCGTGCAGACGCCACACCGCGATCATCGTCAGCGCCCCGACCCACCCCATCGCCAGGTACAGGCTGATGCCCAGCGCCTCGGGAAAGGTGTCGAAGAAGATCGTCTTGAGCACGATGCCCGCCGCCGCGCCGATCCAGATGAACGTAAGCACCCCCCAGCGCAGCGGCCCGGTGAAGAGGATCCCGTGGATGCCCGTGAAGGTGCCCGCGATCAGCAGGAAGATCGCCGCGTGATCGACCCGCTGCAGCACCGCGCGCCCCGCGGTGCCCGAGGGCAGCGCGTGGAAGGTTGCGCTCGCCGTCAGCAGCAGCACCGCCGTCGCCGCGAAGACGATCAACGACGCCCGGCGCACCGGGGATCCCCGCCCGCGCCGGACCAGCGGCACGGCGAAGATCGCGAACGCGATCGCCGCGACGGCGTGGGTGATCGTGGCGACAGGATCGTTGATCGCGGCGAGCGGCATGTGCGCACTGTAGGGCAACCCCTCCGCCGGAGAGCCGGGGTTGAAGGCTCGGTACCATCACCGCACCGGAGTCGTCACCCATGCTCTTCGCCAGCACCGAACTCGCCGCCCGCATCGAACGCGCAGAGGCCGCCCTCATCGGCGACAGCACGGACGCCGCGGCCCGGCGCAGGCCCGGCGCCGGGATCGTCCGACTGGCCATCGGCGGCGGCGTCGCCTGCTACGCCGGCCCTGGCTCGCCCCTGAACAAAGTCGCCGGCGCCGGCTTCACCGGCCCGCTCGACCCTGCCGAACTCGACGCCGTCGAAGCGATGTGCGCCGAGCGCGCGATCCCCGTCC
>JBICHM010000349.1:0-2820 GCA_043101835.1 Phycisphaerales bacterium
GTCGCTCCCTGCGGCCCCCCCGCGACGCCCCCCCCCCCCGCCCCCCCCCCGCCGAACTCCAACCCCACCCCCCCCCCCCCCCCGCCGCGCCCCCCCCCGCCCACCCGCGCGCCCGCCCGCGACTGCTCGTCGTCTCTCGGCGCGACCCTGGCGCTCGCCGCCACCTGCGCGTGCGCGATCTGCCAACGCTGCTCGAAGCGGGCGACGCGCTGGTCTACAACACGACCAGCGTGCTCCCGGCGCGACTCTTCGCCCGGCGTCCCTCGGGGGGAAAGGTCGAGGGGCTCTTCCTCCGCCAGCGCCACGATGTCGCCCCGCCCGCCGGTTCCGCGGCCGTCTGGGAGACCCTCCTGAAGACCAATCGGAAGCCAAAGGCCGGGGAGCGACTCACGACCGACGCCGGGGTCGCGCTGCGCATCCTGGAGCGCGACAGCGCGACCGGCGAGTGGCTCGTCGCCGTCGAAGGCGCCGACGCATCGCCCGACCCGGGCGTGACGCTCGACGCGATCGGCGCCACTCCGCTGCCGCCCTACATCCTCGCAGCGCGCAAAGCCCGCCACGACGAGACGCCCGACGAAGCGGACCGGCGCTGGTACCAGACGGTCTTCAGCGACCCCGGATCCACGGACAGCCAGGGCGCCTCAGTCGCAGCGCCAACCGCCGGCCTGCACTTCACGCCGGAACTCCTCGTCGCCATCGACGCCGCGCGAATCGCACGCGCGAGCGTCGTGCTCCATGTCGGCGCTGGCACGTTCAAGCCCATCGAGACCGACACCGTCGAGGCCCACCCGATGCACGCCGAGCGCTGCCTCGTGCCCGGACGCACGCTGCGGACCCTCGACGATGCACACGCCGCCCGGGGCCGGCGCATCGCGGTCGGCACCACCACCGCGCGAGCCCTGGAGTCGGTCCCGGACGGCCACGACGGCGACTGGGCCGGCGAAACGCGTCTGCTCATCACCCCCGGCTATGCGTGGAAGCGTGTCGACGCCCTGATGACCAACTTCCACCTCCCCCGTTCCACGCTGCTGGCGATGGTCGGCGCCCTCTTCCCCGGCGGCGTCGCCGACCTGCTCGACGTCTATCGCGAGGCCATCGAGCGCGAGTACCGCTTCTACTCCTACGGCGACGCCATGCTGATCCTCCCCTGACCCCACGCGGCTGCTCGCTGGGCCTGATTCGGGTACCCTTCCGCCCTATGCACACCGCACTCGACACCCGTCCGACCCCCGCCGGCGACCTCGTCGCCCGGCTCCCGCTCGACCGCGACGGCCTGCTCGCCAAGGCCCTGCTCGTCGTCGCCGGCAGCCTCCTGCTCGCGCTCTGCGCACAGATTCGCTTCTACCTGCCCGGCACGCCGGTGCCGGTGACGATGCAGTCCTTCGGTGTGCTCGTGATTGGAGGCGCCCTCGGGATGCGACTCGGCGTCAGCGCCGTGGCGCTCTATCTGGCGTACGGACTCGTGGGCCTGCCGGTCTTCGCCGGCGGCGCGCTCGGCCTCGCCGCCTTCAGCGGCGCCACGGGCGGCTACCTCGCCGGCTTCCTCATCGCCGCGCTCTTCTGCGGCTTCGCCACCGATCGGGGATGGACGCGCACGCTCACGGGCAGTGTCCTGGTGATGATCCACGCCACCGCGCTGATCTTCATCCCCGGTGTCGCCTGGCTCGCCACCCTCACAGGCGGCATCGAGAGCGCGCTCGCCCTCGGCCTCTGGGCCTACCTGCCCGGCGCCGCCATCAAGATCGTCCTCGCCGCGGCGTTCCTGCCGACAGCGTGGCGACTCGTTGGGCGCAGCAGCGAACTCTGCTGAGCGCGATGCGCTGCGACGATCGCCGTCGCCGCGTTCCTTACGCCTCGCGCGGCTTGTGATAGTTGATGATCAGCCGGATCCGGCGCGGCACCAGCAACGCGACCTCGCGCCCGTTGTCCGACTGCGCCGACTCGCGCGCCTCGGCCTGTGCCGTCGCGCCCGGCTGCGCCAGCGCGACCGTCGCCAGCAGGACGATCGCCAGAGCGCCCATCGCCACGCGGCGAGCGTTCCTGATCGACCCGGTCTCGACGGTGCGGTGCGCCATCGAAGTCGAGCATACCCCCGCCTTTCGCGATGGCACGCACGAACATGAAGGATAACCAGCGGCGGACCGGGATAACCCGAAGCGGGACCCGTCGGACACGTCCGGGAACCTACGCCGCGCCGGTTTGCGTCGTCGCAACGACGGTCGCCGAAGCATCCTCAGCCGTCTTCCGCGGCGCCGGCGCGCGCACGCAGAACGCGTAGCCGATCCAGATCAGGATGATTCCCGTCAGTTCCCCAACATACAACCACTCGACATGCCCGGCCTTCGCCATGCCGCCGCCCACACCCGGCAGGATCGCGCCGACCGCGATGAAGGTGTTGCCGATCGCGCGCCCCGGATTGCGCCGCACCCACGCGAACATCAGCGCCGACCAGAACGCCGTGCCGATCAGGAAGATCACCGCGTAGAGGTTGATGATCGGCGTGCCCCAGCGCACCCATTGCCACGCGAGCACCGCGCCGTCCGGTCGGTGGGGCTGCAGGAGCGAGGCGTCCTTGGGGCTCAGGAGGATCAGCACGCTCAAAGTCAGCGCGAACGTCAGCGAGAGCGCGCCGAGAAGATGCGCGGTCTTCCGCGGCAAGTGCAGATACACGCTCCCCTGCGCGAGCGGGTAGCCGCCGAAGATCGCGCCGGCGATGTACCACGCCGTGAAGAGCGCCACGCTGTTGCCGAAGAGGGTGACGCTCGATTCGATCGCTGTCCCGACGCCGTAGGCGAAGACGCCCGCCGCCCACCACATGAG
>JBICHM010000350.1:0-2635 GCA_043101835.1 Phycisphaerales bacterium
TACCCGTCGCTGTTCCGATCTGGCGCCGGCGCCGCGCTCGTCGGCCAGGCCCTCGCCAACCTCGCCGATCGCCTCATCGTCGATCGCCCGAGCAACCCGCTGATCTTCCGCGGCTCCGAGGCCGAAGCCGAGGAACTCACCACCCTCATGAGCGTCGTCGACGCGCCGAGCCGCCTCATCATCCGGCGCTACAACGCCGGACAGATGAGCGCCGTGATCGCGTCCTCCGGCGAGCGTCTGGGCCTCGGCCCCGTCGCCGCGGGCGCGGGCGCCGGCAGTGGCGGCGCGCAGGCGGCGCGTGGCGCGTCCTTTGTCGGCAGCGGATTCGTGATCGAGTCCGCCGAGGAAGAGGGCGCGGGCGCCTTCACCTACTACGGCACGCCCGAGCAGCACGAACGCGTCGAGGCGCTCGTCAGCGAGTTCGCCGAGCAGGTGCGCAACCAGCAGATGGTCGTCGAGTTCTACCGCCTCGAGAACGCCTCGGCGGAAGAGGCGGCGGGTCTGCTCAATGAACTGCTGTCGCTCGACACCGGCGACCAGGTCGGCTCGAGCCCCTTTGTCACGCGATCACTCGAGCGTTCGCCGATCACGCGCGTCGACAACATCGGGGGCAGCGGCGCCGCGGCCGACAGCACCGCCACCGGCGGCGCGGGCGCGTCGTCCGGCGCCCAGCAGGGCGTCACCGGCGCGCCGGGCGCAGGCGGGGACGAGGGCACCGGGCTGACGCCCGCCGAAGGTGTCGCGATCATCGCTGACATCCCGCGCAACCAGTTGATCGTCAAGGCGCCCGTTCGCCAGCAGCGCGAGATCGAGCAGATCATCCGCAAGATCGACCTCCGGCGCGGGCAGGTCTACATCGAGGCGCAGCTCGTCGCCGTCAGCACCTCCACCGACTTCTCCATCACCGTCGAGACGGTCCTCACCGATCCCGACAGCGATGTGCCGATCTTCACGAACTTCGGCCTGCTCACCGATCCCACGTCCGATCCCTCGAGCCCCAACGTGCGCCTCCCGCTCGGCACCGGGCTCAGCACCGCATTCATCAACAACGACTACGTGCCGCTGGTGATCCAGGCGCTGCAGACCGAGGGCAACGGGCGCGTGCTCAGCCAGCCGCGCCTGCTGGTCAACGACAACGAAGAGGCCGAGATCGCCAACACGCGGAACGAGCCCTTCGCGCAGACCACCCAGACCGTCGGCACGCCCAGCCAGACGAGCCTCGGCGGCACGATCAGCGCCGGCACCACGCTGACGGTTCGCCCCCAGATCTCCGAGGGCGGCTTCGTTCGCCTCGAGATCGCCACCGAGCTCTCCGCCTTCGGCGAGCGACCGAACCCCGACCTGCCCCCGTCGACGACGAGCGACAACATCACCAGCGCGGTCACCGTGCCGGCGGACAACACCGTCGTGCTCGGCGGCTTCACGCAGCAGACCGAGACCGATTCGGTCTCGAAGATCCCGATCCTCGGTGATCTCCCGCTGCTCGGCTGGCTCTTCCGCTCCTCCAGCAAGCAGACCTCGTACCGCACGATCTACATCTTCATCACGCCTCGCGTGCTGCGCGATCCGTCCTTCGCCGACCTGCGCCTGCTGACGAAAGGCCCCGCAGAGGAGCTGGAGATCGATCTCGTTGGTGAGATGCCGCCCCTCGAGCCGGCGCTGATGCCCATCCTCGGCCGGCTGGCCGAGGAAGAAGGCGACGCCGACGACGAGGGTGACGAAGCGCTCACGGACGCACGCCAGGGCGACGGGCCGTGATCGATCACGCGCCCAAGGGCGGCGGGCGCCCGCGCGCAGCGAGCGCCACCGACGGCGCACGCTTCGATGCGCTCGTGAAGCTCTTCCAGCCTCTGCCCGTCCGCGCCGACCAGCTGCGCGCCCTCCCCGACGCGCCCGGCGCCGACGAGGAGCCCTGGGATGTGCTGCTCTCGACGATGGGCGTCGAGGAACAGGCGGCGCTCGCGCTGCTCGCCAAACGCTGCGGCGTGCCCTTCGAAGCCGAGCCCAAGGCCGGCGACGGCGCCGAGGTTTTCTACGAGCGCGTGCCCCCCGGCGTGGCGCGTCGCCACCACGTCGCCGGCGTCGGCAGCGACGGGCGCGCCGTCAGCGTCGCGACGGCGCAGCCCCTCCAGCCTGCCGCCTTCGCCGAACTCGAACGCCTCGTCCGCATGCCGCTGCGCATCGTCCTCGCGCCGCGCGCCCAGGTGGGCGACCTCATCAACCGGGGCTACGAGCAGCGCCAGGACCTCGTCACCGAGATCGTTGACGATCTGCCCTTCGACGAGCGCGCCTTCGAGACGGCCGCGGGATCGGTCGGCAAGGCCACCGACCTGCTCCAGCTCGCGCGCCAGACGCCCGTCATCCGCCTCGTGAACATGATCCTCTTCGAGGCGCTGCGCCGCGGGGCGAGCGATGTGCACATCCACCCGCTCGAGGACAAGCTGCTGATCCGCTTCCGCGTGGACGGCATGCTCGTCGACGCCTTCAGCCCGCCCCTCTCGCTCGCGCCGGCGATCAGCTCGCGCCTCAAGGTGATGGCCGAGCTCGACATCGCCAACCGCCACAGCCCGCAGGACGGCCAGACCACAGTCCGCATCGGCACGCGCAAGATCGATATCCGCCTCTCGACCGTGCC
>JBICHM010000351.1:0-12999 GCA_043101835.1 Phycisphaerales bacterium
GTTCCTCGTGGCGAGCGTCTCAGGATCGGTGGACCCGAGCGTGCGCATCTGGATGTCGAGTGCGGCGGCGAGCAGCCGGTCGGCGTCGT
The DNA here is from genome assembly GCA_043101835.1 of Phycisphaerales bacterium. Lineage (GTDB taxonomy): Bacteria > Planctomycetota > Phycisphaerae > Phycisphaerales > UBA1924 > JBICHM01. The sequence goes on from JBICHM010000351.1 coordinate 90, forward strand.
CATAGCGCCCCTGATCGAGCATGACGATGCCGAGCAGGCCGCCGACGCGCGCCGCTTCCGGGCTGTCGGCGCCGCGAAGGGTGCGGTGCGTCTCCGCCGCGATGCGCAGGTGTCGCGCGGCTTCGTCGTATCGTCCGAGCGCGCGGTAGGTGCTCCCGATGGTGGTCCGCAGCGCCGCGGCGATCTCGGGCTGGTCGGCGAGCTCTCCATCGATGCGCCGCGACGCCGATTCGAGAATCTCGCGCACCGTCACCTCGCGCCCGCGCGCCGTGGCCGGGTCGATGGACGAGAACGTCTCCTGCAGAAACTCGCTGGTTGCTCGCGCCTTCCCGGCCTCGATGCGCGCCGCATCACGCTGCGCCTCCGCCTCGCGCTCAGCGCGAAAGGCGCGCACGCTCTCCACGCTCGCGGCGACGCCCCCCATCACCAGGGCGACCGAGACGGCGCCAGCCCCAATGACGCCGGCGCGATTGCGGCGCACGAACTTGCGGACGCGGTCGCTGGTGCTGGGCGGGCGCGCGACGATCGGCTCGTTGTCGAGGTGACGCCTGATGTCGGCCGCGAGTTCGCCCGCGCTCTGGTAGCGCCGGTCGCGGTTCTTCTCGAGCGCTTTGAGGGTGATCCACTCGAGGTCGCCGCGCACCTCGCGCCGGAGACGGTCCGGGGGGACGCCTCGGCTCTGCGCGACCGCCTCCACGTCTTCACGCGACCACGCGAGGCGCGTCGTCAGCCGGGGCGGCTCCTGCTCGCGGATCAGGCGCTCGAGTTCGGAGCGCCGGGCGTCGCCGGTGGGCGGATCGAAGGGCAGTTCACCGACGAGCAGCTCGTAGAGCACGAGGCCGAGGGAGTAGATGTCGGTGCGCGTGTCGATATCGACACCGTGGCGTGAAGCCTGCTCCGGGCTCATGTACGCCGGCGTGCCGATGATCTGCCCGGTTCGCGTGAACTGGCGATCGTTGAGCATGTCGGCGACGCCGGTGGCCTTCGCCACGCCGAAGTCGATGACCTTCGGCACCGGGCGACCGTCGATCAGTTCGACGGGCATGTTCGAAGGCTTGAGATCGCGATGGATCACGCCCTTCTGGTGCGCGTGCTGCACGGCGTAACAGACCGGAATGAACAGGTCGAGACGCTGCCGGAGCGTCAGGCGTCGCGCATCGCAGAAGCGCGTGATCGCGTCGCCCTGCACGACCTCCATCACGAAGTAGGGCCGTCCCTCGGGCGTAGCGCCGGCGTCAAAGACGCGCGCGATATTGGGGTGATCCATCATCGCCAGCGCCTGGCGCTCGGCGTCGAATCGCGCAACGACATCGCGCGTGTCCATGCCGATCTTGATGACCTTCAGCGCGACGCGACGGCGCACCGGGGCGGTCTGCTCGGCGAGATAGACAACGCCCATGCCGCCCTCGCCGAGACGCCCGAGGATGCGGTAGGGGCCTATCGACTCCGGATCGCTCGCCGCGCCGGCCATCAGGTCGGTCGCGGCCTTGCGCACGCCGATGATCAGGTCTTCGCCGGTCTCCTCGTCGTCGCCGGCGCTCTCGAGCATTTCGCGAAGCTCGGCGCGAAGCGAATCATCGCCTGCGGTCACACGGTCGAGCCAGGCGCCGCGCTCGGGGCGCGGCACGGCGAGCCCTTCGCCGAAGAGGCGCTCGAGTCGCTCGAACCGCTCGGCGCTCATCCGCCCTTCTCCTGCCGGAGCTCCTTCGTGAGCCAGGCGCGCGCGAAGCGCCAGTCTTCGGCGATCGTCGCACGCGACACGCCGAGGGCTGTGGCGACCTCCTCGTTGGTCATGCCGGCAAAGCAGCGGAGCTCGACAACCCGCGCCTTCCGCTCGCTGAGTTCGGCGAGGCGGTTGAGGGCGTCGTCGAGGATGAGCATGTCCAGCGGCTGCGGGGAATCGGGGCGCGTCGGATCGGTGAGGGTGATCCGTCGCCAGTCGCCCCCCCGCTTCTGCCGGTTCCTGCCGCGCGCATGGTCCACGAGAATCTGTCGCATGGCAGTCGCGGCGAGGGCCATCACCTGCCCTCGATCAAGCCGGCCAGACGGATCAGCGCTGGCCAGCTTCATATAGGCCTCGTTGACCAGCGCCGTCGGCTGAAGCGTGTGGCCGACGCGCTGGCCTCGGAGCATGCCGTCGGCGAGCCGCCGCAGCTCGCCGTAGACCATGCCGAAGAGCGCCTGGAGGCCCTCATCCGCTCCGGGCGGGGCCTTGGGCTCGTCGGGGTCGATCGGGGTCTCTGGCTCGTCCATGCTCGTTCTCGCCGGGCGCTCGCCGGGCGTCGGCGCCCGTGCTCCGAGCGTACCACACCGGCGGCGTCACCCGGATCAAGGGTAATCACCCTTCGCCGATGCGAATCCGAAAAAATCTCTGCCCGGTCTGGGCGCGCCGTGCGCAGGTGTCGTTGATGAGGCCGAAGCCCCCGGCGCCCGTGAGGGGTCGCGCCGGTCGGGCGCACCCGTCTCGCTTCGCGGATCGCCGCCCCACCCGGCGGCGTTCCGCTTCCAATCGACCAACCGCGCCTCGGTGCGCCGCTCCGGAGGGGGAGACGGCGCGCTTTGGCGTGCGCTCAGCGAGCAACGCATCGCTCCACACGAGGTGCCACACCGTGCCGGAGTCGGCCTGCGGGCGCGGTAGCATGACCTCGGGCGCGAAGGCGCCGGAGGGGCGAACAGATGAGCCAGCAGCAACCGAGCGGTACTCCCGGCGAGATCCGGGCCGAGTTCACCTTCTCGCAGCCGAAGGGCGAGCCGATTCCGACGCGCGCCACGGCCATGCGGATCGTCGTCGTCGGCGACTTCACCGGGCGCGAGAGCCGCGGCGTCGACACCGGGGCGATCGGGCGGGCGCGCTCCTTCGATGTCGACACCCTCGAAGGCCTCCCGGGGCGCATGGGCGTCGAGATCTCGCTTTCGCGCGAGGGCGACACCGCGCTCGCCGTGCCGATCGGCACGATCGATGATCTGCATCCCGACCACCTGCTGGCGCGCGTGCCCGTCTTTCACGAACTGCTCGGTGTGCGCCGACGCCTCGCCGACCCGGCGACCTTCGCCGACGCCGCGGCCGAGGTGAAGGCGTGGTCCGCCGCGCCCGCCCCTGACAGCGCGACATCACAGAGCGCGCCTGCGCCCTCCTCCGGGGGCAACCTCGCCTCGCTCCTTGGGATGCGCGATGCGCCCGCCGGCGACGGCGCGACGAACGGACGCCGGCGGTCCCCCGCCGATGCGCTCATCCGCTCGCTCGTCCGTCCGCACATCGTCGACGATCCCGACCCGCGCCAGGAGTCGATGGTGGCTGAGGTTGATCGCGGGCTCGCGACGCAGCTTCGCGCCGTGCTGCACGACCCGATGTTCCAGCGCGTCGAAGCGAACTGGCGCAGCGCGTGGGAGCTGGCCACCATGATCGAGACCGACCAGGGCGTCGGCCTGTCGATCGTCGATGCCTCGAAGCGCGAGCTGCTCGCCGACCTCGGGAGCGCGGGCGACCCCGATGCTTCGGCGCTCGGTCGGGCGCTCGCCGAGATGGGCGCCGGCGGCGAGGACGCGTGGACGCTGGTCGTCGGGCTGTTCTCCTTCGGGCCGACGCGCGCCGACGCCGAGGGGCTCCTGCGCATTGCGCAGTGCGTTCGGCGCGTCGGCGGTTCGGTCGTCTGCGCGGGCGAGCCGGGGCTCGTCGGCTGTCCGGCCTTTGAAGGCACGCCGAACCCGGGGTCGTGGTCAGCCCCCGGCGATGAGGACGGCGCGTGGGCGGCGCTTCGGCGGCGCCCCGAGGCGGGGCACATCTGCCTCACGGCGCCGCGGACGCTCGTGCGCCTCCCCTACGGCGCGTCGACCGATCCGATCGACACCATGCCTTTCGAGGAGGCCGAGGGCGGGCCGCTGGACCACGGGGACTACCTGTGGAGTGAGGGCTCGCCGCTGGTCGCGCGCGTCCTCGCATCGCTGTTCGTCGAGCACGAGCGGTTCGTCTTCCCGCCCGGCATCGCGACGATTGACGGCCTCCCGGCGCACTCCTGGAAGGACGCCGATGGCGAACCGGAGATGAAGCCCTGCGCCGAGGCGTGGCTGACCGAACAGGCGATGCGGAAGATCGAGTCGTGCGGGCTGACGCCGCTGGCGTCGGTGCGCCGCCTCGACGCGGTGCAGGTGCAGCCGCCGCGGGCGTTCGCCGAGGGCGCATCGCGCCTCGCCGGCCCCTGGTCGTAACGACAACGCCCGGCGCGAGGCCGGGCGTTGGTGGAGATCGCGGTGTTCGTCCGAATCGGGTCAGGCCTTCGGGCCGCTCGCTCGGACGGCGTCGCTCATATCAAATTTGGCGTCGTTGTCGCGGAACTTCCGGGCGAGCTCCTTCGCCTTTGCGTCGTACGTGGCCTTGTCGCTCCAGGTGTTGCGCGGGTTGAGCACCTCGTCGGGAACATCCGGGCAGGAGGCCGGCAGCGCGAGGCCGAAGACGGGGTCGGACTCGAACTTCACCTTCGCGAGGTCGCCATCGAGGATGGCGCGGATCATCGCGCGCGTGTGCTTCAGGCTCATGCGCTTGCCGACGCCGTAGGAGCCGCCCGACCATCCGGTGTTGACGAGCCAGACGTTGGCCCCGTGCTTCTGCACGCGCTCGGCGAGCATCGCGGCGTAGACATGGGGCGGCCGGGGCAGGAAGGGCCCGCCAAAGCACGGGCTGAAGTTCGGCATCGGCTCGGTGACGCCGGCCTCGGTGCCGGCGAGCTTCGAGGTGTATCCGTTGATGAAGTAGTACATCGCCTGCTCGGGCGAGAGCTTCGCCACCGGCGGCAGCACGCCGAATGCGTCGGCAGTCAGGAAGATGACGTTCTGCGGGTGTCCGGCGACGCTGGGAATGCGCGCGTTGGGGATGTGCTCAACCGGATAGGTCGCGCGCGTGTTCTCGGTGATGGACTTGTCGTCGTAATCAGGCACGCGCGACTGGGCGTCGACGACGACGTTCTCGAGCACGCTGCCGAAGCGGATGGCGTCCCAGATCAGGGGCTCGCCTTCGCGCGTGAGGTTGATGCACTTGGCGTAGCAGCCGCCCTCGAAGTTGAAGACGCCGTCGTCCGACCAGCCGTGCTCATCGTCGCCCACAAGGTCTCGATCCGGATCGGCCGAAAGCGTCGTCTTGCCGGTGCCGGAGAGACCGAAGAAGAGGGCGACATTATGCTCGTCGTCGCGATCGACATTCGCCGAGCAGTGCATCGGGAAGACGCCGACGGCGGGCATGTCGAAGTTCATCGCGTAGAAAAGCGACTTCTTGATCTCACCGGCGTATTCGGTGCCGAGGATGACGACGGTCTTGCGCTCGATCGACTGCATGATGCAGACCGGGTCGTCGAGGCCGAGGCGTTCCTGCTCTTGCTTGGTCAGGCGCCGGCGTCCGGCGTTGAGGACCGTCCAGTCGGCGTCGAAGGCGGCAAGGGCCGATGCCTCCGGGCGAATGAACAAAGTGCGGGCGAAGAGGGCGTGCCACGCCTGCTCGCACACCGTGGTGACCTTGAGCCGACGCTTCTCGTCGGCCCCGACGAAGCCATCGAAGACGTAGAGGCGGTCGGCGTCGGCGAGATGCTCTCGCGCGATCTTCTCGATCTCCTCGAATGTCTCGGGCGTGGTCGGGCGGTTCACGGCGCCCCACCAGATGTCGTCGTGCACACCGGGTGTGTCTTCGAGGTACTTCTGCTTCGGGCAGCGCCCGGTCCGGTCGCCGGTCGACGCGACGAAGGCGCCGTTTGAGGCGAGCATGCCCTCGCCGTTTGTCAGCGCGTGCTCGATGAGCGCCGGCGTCGAGAGGTTGCGGTGCACATTGCCGGCGGAAAGATCAAGGCCGGCGGCAAGCGGGGTCGTGGCCATCGCGTCTGGCTCGCAGCAGGGTGGTGTAGATGCGTCGCAGCCCGGGGCGAGCCCCCCTCTCTCACGGGGGCTCGGGCGTGCGTCGGGGAACCGCACAGTGTATCAGACCCGCCGGTGTCCGTCCCGCCGCATCGCGGGCGGCCCCCCCCCCGGCCCCGGCATCGTTGACTCCCCCTCATCGCCGTCGTACTGTCCGGGCCGGCGCGCGCCAGCGCCGGTCGAGACGGCGGCCGTAGCTCAGTCGGTTAGAGCACCTGGTTGTGGTCCAGGGGGTCGGGGGTTCGAGTCCCCTCGGTCGCCCTTCAGCGCTCGCCCCAAAGGCAACGCTCCGATGGTCCGGGAAGCGGCGACGCCGCACTCCGGGGCTGTCGGTCCATCAATCCAATCTTGACAACCCTCCTTTTTCGCCCATGCTTCCGCTGGAGGTTCATACCCGGGAAGTCCCCGGGATCCTCGGTCCCCCGCACAGGGATCCGGCGTCACGGAGAGCGGTTGGATGTATTCAGAGCTGGTCCATCTACGGCCGCGCGCCGGCGCGGTGCTTGCAGCCGTGCTGCTCGCCGGCTCGATCGGCGGACGCGCCGACGCCGGGCTTGCGTTCGAAAAGGAGCGCAAGTTCGAGGCGACCAACGAGACGCGCGACCGCGCCGAGTTCCTCGCATCGGACCTCTTCACCACGAACACCGATCCGAACGTCTTCGGCGACCTCCCCACGGTGATCGTCGCCGGGCGCGGCGGCGGGCTCGACGTCGACTTCTATGCCTTCGAGATGCTCGAGCCGGGCGTGATGATGGTGGACATCGACGGGACGCCGGCCTCATTCGACGCGTTCCTCTCGATCTTCGACGATCGCGGCGCGCTCATCGCCTGGAGCGACAACGACGCGAATGATCGCGGCTCCGATCAGAACGAGGACGATCCGTTCGTCGGCACGCTCTACCTGCCCGAGGCGGGCGTGTACTTCATCGCCGTCTCATCAGCGGCGAACCGCCCGCTCATCCTTCGTCAGCAGGCGGCCAGCGCCGACGAGGCCCCGATCCAGAGCGTGGCGCCGAGGACCGTCCCGCTCGTGCGACCCGATGGCGGCCCGGGCGGATTCGCCGTTGTCGGCGGCCCCAGCGACAGCGACGCCTTCGGTGAGACCGGAGCGCTCGACGCCCTGCCCTACACCCTCGCCGTCAGCGCCAGCGGCGTCGACGCCCCGCCGAGCGCCGGCATCAGCGACCTGCTCTCGAGCGCATTCACCAACGCGAGCTTCGACTTCCCGAGCGCCGGCTTCTCCGGCCCGATCGCCGTGGGCGGGGGCAACGGTGGTGGCGGCGGGGACGACGGCGGCGGCGGCGGCGATGATGGCGACGACGACGGTGGCGGTGACGACGATGACAACAACCCGCCCCCGCCGCCACCACCGCCGAACCCAATCCCGCTGCCCGGCGGCGGCATGCTGGGGCTCATCGGCCTCGGCGCGATGGCGACGCGTCGCCGGCGCCCGCTCGACTAAGCGATCGGCTCAGCCCCAGGCCCCGAGCAGCAAACCAAGATCCGCGCCGTCGGTGACCCCGTCGCCGTTCAGATCGGTCGGCCCTGCGCTGCCCCACGCCCCGAGCAAGAGGCCGAGGTCCGCGCCGTCGACGACGCCGTCGCCGTTCAGATCCGGGTCGCCCGAAGGCGGGAACGCGAAGTCGGCGACGAGCATGAGGTGGTCGCTCGCGTCGCTGTCGGTCGCCTGCACGCCGAGTGTGCTGCGTTCCGTGCCGTTGAGCGCCGTCGTATCGAACACAAACGCATGCGTTGGTGTGATCTGCGCCGCGTCGTAGGTCAGCAGATCGAGCCGTCCGGGGGCGAACGACGACGACGGATTGCGCCACGTCAGCACGCTCTCGCCGATCAGATTCGGCATCGGGAGGGTCGTCAGCGCGGGGCCTGCGGGATCCTCGATGATGTCGAGCGGCGTGCGCGAGCCGACAAGATTCCAGTCGCCCACGATGATGACCGGCGCATCGGCGTATGCCGCGAGCGTCGCGCCGAGCGCGCCGGCGCGGAAGTCGGCGATTGTGTCCGCCATGTCGTTGGCCTGACCGATGCGCGTCGCGTCCTCGCTGCTGTTGATGTAGCCGCAGCACTTCGGGTGAATGCTCAACACGAACACCGCACCGTCGCCCGGCAGGTCAACAAGCGCCGCGGCGTAGGAGCTGCTGTTCGACGGCGCCCCGATCACCGGGTAGTGGCTGACGATCAGGTTGTCGTTGTTCTTGTGAACATTCCATGTCGCGCCGTCCTCGAGCGGGTCTGCGCCCTCGACCGCGTTCTGCACATCCGATGCGCTGCTGTCGTACTCCTCCTGGAAGCAGTAGATGTCGGCGTCCATCGCGTCGATCAGGCGCTGCAGGCGCGGGCGGCGTGAGCCGGAGATGAGCCCGCTCTGCTCCGTATTGACGCTCGCGATGCGGAAGGCGCCGGCGGCGCGCGACGGATCACGCCGCTCCGGCGCGGTCTCGGGGGCGCTCAGGGTGAACGTGGCCGAGGAAGCCAGCGCGTCGGACCCGCTGAAGTTGATCTCGACCGTGTCGCCGACACTCGCGCCGATTGACGCCAGATCGATCTTCAGCTCGAACTCGCTCGCGGCGTAGGTCGGCTGCAGCTCGGCGCCGACGTCCACCCACGACCGGCTTGAGCCGTTGAAGGTCACGGAGCGGTTTCGGTAGTCGAGGCGGAGCTGCTGGCCGTCGCGCGTCACGAGGACGCGGAAATCGCCGTCGCTCCCGCTGCCGGAGATGAGGTTCCGCACCGAGCCGGTGTCGAAGCGCAGGAAGAGATCGGTTCCCTCACTTGCCGCGTACACCGCGGTGATGTCGAACGCCCCGGACGCGTCGCCCTCCGGATCCGTGGCGAGCGGGGAGACGCCCGCCCATTCGCCGAAGTCGGCGTCCGCAGCGAAGATCTGCGCGCTCGCTCCCGCGCAGCAACACAGGGACGCCGCACCGGCGAGCGCATAGCACAACACCCGATTTGTCATTCCGCATTTCTCCTCGCGCCCGTGACGCGCGTGAACCAGCGGGGCGAGGCTAGGGGAAATCCGGATGGGGTTCAATGCAATTCCCGGAGCGCGGCGATGCGTCGCTCCGTCGGCGGATGGCTCGCGAACAGGTTCGTGAGCGTCTGTCCCATAAAGGGCTCCACGATGAACATGTTGTTCATCGCAGGGTTTGGATTGTCCAGCGGCACGCGGCGCGCCGTCGCTTCGAGTCGCGCAAGCGCCGAGGCGAGGCCGTCGGACGAACCGGCGATCCGGGCGCCTTCGGCGTCGGCGACGAACTCGCGCGAGCGACTGATCGCCGCCTTGATGAGCGCTGCGCCGACGGCGCCCAGAATCACGATGCCCAGCAGCGCGAGCGGGTTGGCGCCGCGATCCCGGCCGCCCATGAAGAAGAAACCCCACTGGGCCAGAAACGCCAGCGTGCCCGCGATCGTCGCGGCGACGGTCGAGATGAGCGTGTCGCGATTCTTGATGTGCGCGAGTTCGTGCGCGATTACACCCTCGAGCTCGCGCTCGTTCATGATGTGCAGCAAGCCGCGCGTCATGGCGACGGCCGAATGGTGCGGGTTGCGCCCCGTCGCGAAGGCGTTCGGCGCCTCCTGCGGACAGATGTAGACGCGCGGCATCGGCAGCTCCGCCCGGCGGCGCAGTCGGTCCACCATGTAGTGGAGCTCCGGAGCGCTCTCGCGCGTGACCTCCTGGCCGCGCATCGCGGCGATCGCGATGCGGTCACTGAACCACCACGCGCCCAGGTTCATAAGCCCACCGACGACGAGGCCGACAACCATCCCCTCGACGCCCCAGACAGCGCCCACGCCGACGAAGATCGCCGTGAGCAGGCCGAGCAGCACAACGGTCTTGATGTTGTTCACAAGCGCAGTCATGTCGTTCGCCGGGCTCCGGCCCGGCCCTCAAACGCGCCGCTCGGTCTGAGCGGTCACGCGGTCAACGGTCTTCGTCGTTCTCCGGTCGCTGATTCGCGCCCCAGGTGAAGGGCATCGGCGTCGGGCCGTCGATCATCGACGCGTTCGGCGGCGCCGGAAGCGCCGGTGACGCCTGGCGCCCCGGCTGGATGTCGATCGCGGCACGAACGTACTCCTCCGTCAGGCGCATCACCTTCGTCCGGCGCAGATCGAGCGGGAACACCTTCGGTGAGCGCATGATCTCTATTGTGTGGTTGCGCACCAGCACGAAGGGAAAGGACGTCGCGACGACCTCCAGCACCACGCCGGCGCCGGCATACTCCTTCGTCTCGATCATCGACGGGTGCCCGCCCGGGCCGGGCGCGGGGCGCTCCACCGTGGTCTCCAGCACCGTGATGAACATGCCGGGCGTCAGGTCGTCGGGCGCAAGGGCCATCGCGGCCTCCTTCTTCCGTCGGTTCCGATCCATCGCGGGAATGCTAGGCGCTCCCGCCGAATCCCCGAACTGCACAGGCGGCGCCACGCCCAACGGGCCACGGAGCCCGGAAGCGGCCTCGCCCCCACCGTCATCGGCGCCAGTGCGCCCGGCGGCTGTCAGTTTGGCAGCGCGAGCGCGCACGAAAAACGCGGCGGGGTCGCCATCGACCCCGCCGCGTGAGTGTCACCGTCCGGCGCCGATCAACGCTCGCGATCGGGGATGCCCATGCCGCCCCGGTTCGGGCCCGCCGGGCGCGCCGGCGTCTCGACCGGGTTGGTGCGGATGGCCTCCATCATCAGGTCGATCGCGGCGTCGAGTTGCGGGTCGCCGCCGTCGACCATCAGCGCGGGGTCGTCCACAACGCGGATGTCCGGATCGACGCCGTGGCCCTCGATGCCCCATGTGCCGTCGTTCTCGTAGAAGCCGAATGTCGGCACGGTGACGCCGGCGCCGTCGATCAGTCCCGGGTTCCCGCTGATGCCGACGAGGCCGCCCCAGGTGCGCATGCCGACGAGCTTGCCGAGCCCGGCCTGGCGGAAGTAGTACGGGAAGGCGTCGCCGCCCGAGCCGGCCAGCCCGTTGATGAGCATGACCTTGTGGCCCTGGTGGCTGTCCGGCGGCCACTGCCAGTCCTTGCCGTCGCGCCGCGCCCAGTAGTTCGTCACCGGCCGGTTGAGCAGCTCGATGAAGCGCGTGGGGATCTGGCCGCCGCCGTTCCAGCGCTCGTCGATGATCAGCGCGTCCTTGCCCCGCTGCCCGTAGAACTGGCGGACGAGGTTGTTCTGCCCGTTCACGCCGGTGTCGGGCACATAGATGTAGCCGACGCGCCCGCCGGACTTGTACTCGACGTACGCCCGATTGGCTTCGATCCACGCGCGATAGCGCAGGTTGCCGTCGTTGGTCATCGGCTCGACGACGACCTCGCGCGCGTCGTCATCCATCACGGGCTTCTGGCTGACCGTCAGCGTCACGGCGCGGTTGGCGAGGCCGAGGAACGCGGCCCACGGATCCCGGCTCGTGTCCACCGGAGCGCCGTTGACCGCCAGGAGGAAGTCGCCTTCCTGCACATCAACGCCGGGCTGGCTGAGCGGGCCGCGCGCATCGGAATCCCACGGGCCGCCCTCGTAGATCTTCGAGATGCGATACGCCGCACCGTCGTCGGTCGAGGCGAGCTCGAAGTCGCAGCCGAGCATGCCGACCGAGACGCTCGGCCCGCCGTCGACCGTGCCACCGGCGCGGTAATACGCGTGGCCGACATTCAGCTCGCTGATCAGCTCGCTGATGACGAAGCCGACATCGTCGCGCGTCGCGCAGTCGTCGAGCATCGCCTTGTAGTGCACGTACATGCGATCCCAGTCCACGCCGTGGAGGCCGGGGTCGTAGAAGAAGTCGCGCTGCAGGCGCCAGGCCTCGGTGAAGACCTGCTCCCACTCCTCGCGCGGGTCGAGGGACTTCATCATCCCGGCGGTGACAACCGGCTTGCCCGCGTCGCCGGCAGAGGGGTTCTGGATGGTCATCGACGAGCCGCGCATGACCAGCATCTTCTTGCCGTCCGCGGTGAGCTCGTACGAGGTCGCGCCGCCGGCGACGGTTTTCTCCGACTTGGAGTCGTCGTTGATGTCGAAGACATTGATGCTCGGCGCATCGCTGCCGCCGCGCACGCCGGCACGAACGAACAGCAGGTGGCCGCTCGAGTTCACCGCCAGGTTCCCGAAGTTGCCGGGCCGGACGGGCAGCTGGATCGCGCGCCGCTCAAAGCCGTCGAAATCGATCTCCACGGTCTCGCGCGCCTTCCCAGGACCAGCGCTCGAGCCGGAGTCGCCCGACGAACCGCCCGCACTGGTGCGCGAGCCGGTCATCTCGCCGCTGAAGCCCACATCGGGGGCGCTCAGCGTCGCGGTCATCGACTGCCCGGTGATCTGGGCTCGGCAGGAGACCGTTGGGCCGCCCGCCACCGAGATGGTCAGGTCCATCACGCCGGAGTTCTTGTTGTAGGTCCCGCTCACCGAGCCGGAGCCCACCGCGACGCTGAAGGAGCCGCTCACGCTCCCGTCCGCATCGACGATGATGTTCAGCGTGAAGGGCGCACCGCCCGGAGGCAGCGGCTCGCCGCCGGTGATCGTGCCTTCCCAGACGCCGGAGACGCCGTCATCCGGCGCGGCGTCGGCAGCGGCGTCGGCCTCGTCAGCCGCATCGTCGGCTTCCTCGGCTTCGGTCTCGTCCTCGTCCCCGGCTTCGTCCTCGCTCCAGGTCTCCTCATCGCTCTCGGGGGCGTACGGCGAGGCCATGTCCTCGCGCAGCGGCACCGCGAGCAGCACGTCGCCGTTGGCGTAGATGAACGACTGCTCGACGCCGGCGATGTCGGAGTACAGCGGGCTCTGGCTGCGGCTCGACACGAAGTAGAGCCAGTCGCCAACGCGATCGAACGTCGGGCTCGAGTCCGCGAAGAGATCGCTGGTGACTTGCTGCTTCTCCCCGGTCTCCACCTCATAGATCCAGATCGACGTCATGCCCGCATCGCCGGACTTCGCGTACGTGATCCAGCGCGAATCGTGTGACCAGGATGCGCCGCCTGCGTTGCCCCAGGGGTCGCGGTCCATCTCGATCAGGTCGCCG